>DATKBK010000285.1:0-4334 GCA_035514045.1 Steroidobacteraceae bacterium
GCCACCCCTACGGCATGAGCGGCGCGCGCATGGTGGGACACGCGCTTCTGGAGGGCAGGCGCCGTGGCGTGAAGTACGTCGTGGTCACGATGTGCGTCGGCGGCGGGCAAGGGGCAGCCGCGCTGTTCGAGGTCGCCTGAACCGTCAACCGTCATTACGGAGGCAGCATGCAGGTCAAAGGCAAGTATGTCGTGATCACCGGTGCCGCCAGCGGCATCGGCCTGGGTCTGGCACGCCGTTTCCATCAGGAAGGCGCGGCCAGTCTGATACTGGCGGACACCGACGGTCCTGCTCTTGCGGTAGCGGCGCGGGAGCTTGGTGCAACAACCCGGGTCTGCGACGTCAGCTGCGAAGCCGACGTCGCAGCGCTGGTCCGCACCAGCCTCGACGCGCACGGCCGCATCGACCTGTTTTGTGCCAACGCCGGGATCATCTCGCGCGGCGGCGCAGAGACGCCCGATGCGGTGTGGCAGCGGATGTGGGGCGTAAACGTGATGGCACATGTGTACACGGCGCGGCATGTGCTGCCCGACATGCTCGGGCGCGGCGAGGGTTATCTGCTCTTCACCATATCCGCGGCCGGACTGCTGTCGCAGATCAATTCAGCCACGTATTCGGTGACCAAGCATGCCGCACTCGCGCTGGCCGAGTGGCTGCTGATCACGCATGGTGCACAGGGTATCAAGGTTTCCGCGCTGTGCCCGCAGGCGGTGGAATCGAAGATGACCGCCGGCGGCAACGGCGGTGTCGCCGGCCAGGATGGCGTGCTGACAGCGGCACAGGTGGCGCAATGCGTCGTCGAGGGGTTGGCCGACGAACGCTTTCTGATACTGCCCCATCCCGAAGTGGCCACCTATTTCCAGCGCAAGGCCAGCGACTATTCGCGCTGGATTCGCGGCATGCAGCGGATGCAGCAGAAATACGGGGCGTGAACGCAAGCACTGCGCTTCAGAAGAAGGCCTGGATGCCGGTCTGGGCGCGGCCCAGGATCAGCGCATGGATGTCCTGCGTCCCTTCATAGGTATTCACCACCTCAAGATTCTGCGCGTGACGCATCACCGGGAATTCGTCGGAAATGCCGTTACCACCCAGCATGTCGCGTGCCTCGCGCGCCGCGTCCAGCGCCTTCAGGCAGGAGTTGCGCTTCAAGAGCGAGACCAGCGGCGGCGCCAGCGTGCCTTCGTCCTTCATGCGCGAAGCGCGCAGGCAGGCCTGCAGGCCGATCGCGATCTCCGACTGCATGACCGCCAGCTTCTTCTGGATCAGCTGGTTCGCCGCCAGCGGCCGGCCGAACTGCATGCGGTCCAGCGCGTATTGCCGGGCGGTGTGCCAGCAGGTTTCCGCGGCGCCCAGTGCGCCCCAGGCGATGCCGAGCCTGGCGCTGTTCAGGCAGGTGAAGGGACCGGCCAGGCCCTGTGCCTGCGGCAACCGGTTCTCCTCCGGCACGAACACGTCGTCCATGACCACCTGACCCGTGATCGAAGTGCGCAGCGCCAACTTGCCTTCGATCATCGGCGTGCCCAGTCCCGCAGCGCCGCGTTCGAGGATGAAGCCGCGGATGACGTCTGCGTCGTCCTTGGCCCAGACGATGAAGACATCGGCTACCGGCGCATTGCTGATCCAGGTCTTGGTGCCGCTGAGCCGATAGCCGCCGTCGACGCGCCGCGCGCGCGTGAGCATGCCGCCCGGGTCGGAGCCGTGATCCGGTTCGGTCAGGCCGAAGCAGCCAATCGCCTCCCCGCTGGCCAGACGAGGCAGGTAGCGCTGCTGCTGTGCCTCGCTGCCGAACTCGTGGATCGGCAGCATCACCAGGCTGGTCTGGACGCTCATCATGGAACGGTATCCGGAATCCACCGCTTCCAGTGCGCGCGCGATCAGCCCGCCGCACACCTGGTTCATGCCGGCGCAGCCATGGCCTTCGAGCGTGGCGCCCAGCAGGCCCAGCGCGCCCATCTCCGGATAGATGGCCGGATCGAACTGTTCGCGGCGATAGGCTTCGCGCACGCGCGGCAGCAGCCGTTCCGTGGCATAGCGCTGGACGGTGTCGCGCACCAGCCGCTCCTCGCTGCTCAGCTGCTGTTCAAGCAGAAAAGGGTCTTTCCAGTCAAAGGCGGGCTTGTGCGCGGAACCGGACATGGGGTCTTCCCGTGGAGATGACGCGGCAGTCATTGCGGCCGTTGCGGAGCCAGCGGCCGCTCCCTGCGGATGGTAAAGCAGGCAAAGACAAGCAATACCAGGGCCACACCCAGCATCAGATGGCCCCACATGACGCCTGCGCGCAGCGACGTGGCGCTGTCCCCACCGGCGGCCGAGAGCGCGGCGCTGATCTGCCCCATCGTGAACGGTCCCATGGCCAGACCGATGAAGGACATCAGCATCAGGTAGATCGCCGACACCGTGCCGCGCATCTGCGGCGGCACCAGGTCGTTCACCGTTGACATGGCGGGACCGATGTACATGGGGCTGACGAACATCACCAGGAAATTGAAGACATACACGCTGCCCAGCTGCGGCGAGAAATACACGCCGATCGCCAGCGGCAGCGTGAGCAGGGCGGACCCGATGCCGACCAGCAGACGCCCGTGTTCCCAGCGCTGCTTCAGCCGGTCGGCGATATAACCGCCCGTAGTGATCCCCATCCATGCCGCGAGCGCCGTCGACAGCCCGATCACGGTGCCCAGCTGCGCGCTCGATACCTCGTGGGCTCGCAGCAGATACGGGATGGCAAAGAAGTTGCTGCCGTAACCGACGAAGCCGATGCAGGGAAACCCGATGCAGCAAAGCATCACCGTGCGGTTCCCGAAGATGCCGGTGAATACCGCCGGCGAGCGCAGGATGAGCGTCTGCGTCCAGGTGAATATCGAATACAGACCCAGACCCATCGCGATCCACTGCGCCGGCGATCCCAGCCAGCGGTACAGACTCCAGCCTGCCGCAGCCAGCAGCAGCAGCGCGCCGAGATTGAGCGCCATCACGCCTTTGTGTGCACGCAGGCTGAGCAGCGTGAAGAAGCTCACGCCGGGCAGCACCGCGGCGAACTCCTGTCCTGCGATGCGGAAAGGGTGCCGTTCCCGCGCCACCGTCAGGCCCTCGCTCATCCCGCGCACGGGCTCGCGCAGGGTTCGAACCCACAGCGCCAGCAACAGTCCCGGCAGCCCAACCAGCAGGAAGGCCATATGCCAGCCCTTCATTCCGAAAGGCGCGGCAGCGGGATCGGGAAACCAGCGGTGCCAGGTATCGAGCACCACGCCGCCGATCGCGATCCCCAGGCCTCCGCCGATGTAGACACCGCTGGAATAGATCGCCATCACGGTGGCGCGCTGGCGCGGCGGAAAATAATCGCAGAGCATGGAGAATGCCGCCGGACTGGCGCTGGCCTCGCCCACACCCACGCCGACGCGGTAGCTGGCAAGCGCCGCGAAACTGCGGGCCGTGCCCGAGAGCGCCGTCATCAGGCTCCAGAATGCCAGGCCGATCGCGATCTGGCTCTTGCGGATCCAGCCGTCGGCCAGCCTGCCGAGCGGAATGCCGCATAAGGCATAGAATACGGCAAACACGGTGCCATACAGAAAGCCGAGATCGGCGTCGCTGACGCCAAGGTCGGCGCGGATGTCCTCCGCGAGAATGGAAATGATCTGGCGGTCGATGAAGTTGAAGACATAGACCAGCACCAGCACGAACAGCACATAACGCGCATAGCGGCTGCCCACCAGGGACGCGTCGGCAAACCTGCCGCCGGCGCGCTGCGCGGGCGCGTCTGCCGGCTCTTGTCCGGCGGTCTCGGCTGATTCGGTCATCGCGCTACCCCTTCTTCGTTGTGTTCTGCCTGTGCTGCGCTGGCTGCCGCCGGCGACGACACGTCCAAGGGGCCGACTAGCCTGCGATGGTGGCGCCGCCATCGATGACCAATGTCTGCCCGGTGACGAAACTGCCGGCGGCGGAGGCCAGAAACACGGCGGCGCCGGCGATTTCATCGGGTTCGCCAATGCGCCGCAGCGGATACTTGGCGACGGTTGCTGCGTAGATCTCGGGACTTTCCCACAGGGCGCGGGCGAAATCGGTGCGTACCAGTCCGGGGGCGATGCAGTTCACCCGCACGTTGCGCGGCCCCCATTCCACCGCGAGATTGCGTGCAATCTGCATGTCGGCCGCCTTGGAAACGCCATAGGCCCCCAGCAGCGCCGAACCCTTCAGGCCGGCGATCGACGATACGATGATGACCGTGCCGCCGCCCTTGTCCGCCATCGCGGGAACGACGAGCTGGCACAGCCGGTGCGCGCTGCCGATGTTGGCATGCATGATCTTGTCGAACACCTCATCCGGGATGTCCTGGG
>DATKBK010000286.1:0-2529 GCA_035514045.1 Steroidobacteraceae bacterium
CGCCGGGGGCCACTCATGCGCTGACGGTGCCGCTGGTGCGCTCGGCGTGGGTTGCGGGCCGGCGCTGGCCGCGCTCCTCCACCAGCACGATGTTGGCATCGAGCTTCCCGCTGTTGACGAAGTGGCGGAAACGCTTGCGGATCTGCGGATCCTCCACCGCCTTCTTCCATTCGCACTCATAGGTGCCGATCACGGTCTGCATTGCCGCTTCCAGCTCGGCGCCGATACCCAGTTTGTCTTCGCAGACCACCGCCTTGAGGTAGTCGAGACCGCCTTCCAGGTTCTCCAGCCACACCGAGGTGCGCTGCAGCCGGTCAGCGGTGCGCACATAGAACATCAGGAAGCGATCGACGTAGCGGATCAGCGTCTGGCTGTCGAGGTCTGTGGCCAGCAGGTCCGCGTGGCGCGGCTTCATGCCGCCGTTGCCGCACACGTAGAGGTTCCAGCCCTTCTCGGTGGCGATCACGCCCACGTCCTTGCTCTGCGCCTCGGCGCATTCGCGGGTGCAACCTGAGACAGCGAATTTGATCTTGTGCGGGGAACGCAGTCCCTTGTAACGATTCTCGAGGTTGATCGCGAAGCCCACCGAATCCTGAACACCGTACCGGCACCAGGTGGAACCCACGCAGCTCTTTACCGTGCGCAGCGACTTGCCATAGGCATGGCCGGACTCGAAGCCGGCCGCGATCAGCTCGCTCCAGATGTCGGGCAACTGATTGACCTGCGCACCGAACAGGTCGATGCGCTGGCCACCGGTGATCTTGGTATACAGACCGTACTTGCGCGCCACCTGCGCAATCACCAGCAGCTTCTCCGGCGTGATCTCGCCTCCGGGCACGCGCGGCACTACCGAGTAGCTGCCGTCTTTCTGGATATTGGCGAGGTAGTAGTCGTTGGTGTCCTGCAGTACCGCCTTGTCGGGCTTGAGCACGAACTCGTTGTATTGCGATGCCAGGATTGAAGCCACCGTGGGCTTGCAGATGTCGCAGCCCAGCCCCTTGCCATGCTTGTGGACCAGATCCGCGAACGAGGTGATGCGTCCCACCTTGACCAGGTGGAACAGCTCCTGGCGCGAGTGCGAAAAATGCTCGCAGAGGTGGTTGTTGACGGCCACGCCACGCGCTGCAAGCTCGGCCTTGATGACCTGCGTGACCAGTGGTGCACAGCCGCCACAGGTGCTGGCCGCGCGGGTGGCCTTCTTCATGCCGCCCAGCGTCACCACGCCCTGCTCCACCGCGGCGCAGATATCGCCCTTGCTGACGCTGTTGCAGGAGCAGATCTGGGCGCTGGCGGGCAGCGCCGCCACGCCCATCCCGGTGCTTGCGCCGGCTTCGCTGGCGGGCACCAGCATGGACTCCGGCCGCGCCGGCAGCGGCACGGCATTGAGCATCAGCTGCAGCCAGGTGCCGTAGTCGGCGGCATCGCCCACCAGGATGCCGCCCAGCAATCGCTTGCCATCGGCACTGATCACCAGTTTCTTGTAGACGCCGACCCGCTCGTCGACCAGCGTGCAGCACTGCGCATCGGCAGTCGCGGCGTGCGCATCGCCCAGCGAGGCGACGTCCACGCCCATGAGCTTGAGCTTGGTGCTCATGTCGGCGCCGGTGAACTGCCGGTCGCCACCGAGCAGCGCGCTGGCAGCGGCCTCGGCCATCTGGTAGCCGGGTGCAACCAGTCCAAAAAGCTTGCCCTGCCACAGCGCGCACTCGCCAATGGCGAAGATATCCACATCGCTGGTGCGACAGGTGTTGTCGATCACGATGCCACCGCGCGGACCGACCTCAAGGCCACAGGTCCTGGCTAGCTGGTCCTGCGGCCGGATACCAGCGGAGAACACTATCAGATCCGTCTCGACCGACTCGCCGTCGGCAAAACGCAGCACATGCTCGTGCTCGGCGCCCGCCTCGATCGCCGTGGTGGACTTGCCGGTGTGGATGCGCACGCCCAGCGATTCGATGTGCCGGCGCAGCACGCGGCCGCCACCGTCATCCACCTGCACCGCCATCAGCCGTGGCGCGAACTCCACCACATTCGTCTGAAGGCCAAGATCGACCAGCGCCTTGGCCGCCTCGAGGCCCAGCAGGCCGCCACCGATCACGGTGCCGCTGCGCGCATGGCGTGCCGCCTCGCGGATCGCCTCCAGATCCTCGATGGTGCGGTAGACGAAGCATTTGTCGCGCTCCCGCCCGGGAATGGGTGGCACGAAGGGACTGGAGCCGGTTGCCAGCACCAGTCGGTCATACGCGAGCACGCGGCCGGTGCTGGTAGTCACGCACCTGGCGGCCCGGTCAATGGATTCGGCGCGCTCGCCCAGGTGCAATGCGATTGCGCTGTGCGCGAAGAAGCCCTCCGGCACCAGCGACAGGTCTGCGGCGGTCTTGCCGGTGAAGAACCCCGACAGGCCCACCCGGTCATAGGCCGGACGAGGCTCCTCGCACAATACCGTGATGGTGTAGTCGTGCGCGACAGCGGCGAGCTTCTCGAGCAGGCGCTGCCCTACCATGCCATTGCCGATCACCACCAGCCTGC
>DATKBK010000287.1:0-13983 GCA_035514045.1 Steroidobacteraceae bacterium
TGGCCAGCCAGCTGTCCACCTGCGCTGCATCCGGCGGCCCAGGCAATGGGGTGCGCAGGGGCGGCTCGCCATCGCGAACGACCTGCGGTCCGGCCAGTCTGCTGCCGGCGGTGCAGGCACCCAGGGACATGCCGACCAGCAACGCGCCACCGGCCTTCAGCATCAGGCGGCGCTGCTCGTCCGGCAGGTCTCCCAGCGCGTTCATGCGCCCGCCGCGCGTCGCACGGCGCGCAGGATCGAGGGATAGGCGCCGCAGCGGCACAGATGTCCGTCGAGCGCCGCCCTGATCTGGTCATCGGAAGGTTGGGGCGTGCTGGCCAGCAATTCGGCGGCCTTGATCACGATGCCGTTCATGCAGTAGCCACACTGCGGAGCCTGTTCGTCCACCAGCGCCTGCTGCACCGGATGCAGCGCCGGCGCGCGACGCAGTCCCTGCTGCCGCGCATGCCACGCCGGCAGTCCTTCAAGCGTGGTAACGGCGCGCGTGCCCACCACGCTTACCGGTGTGATACAGGCGCGAACCTCGCGTCCGTCCAGCAGCACGGAGCAGGAGCCGCACTGCGCCAGTCCGCAACCGAAGCGCGGCCCCTTGAGCGCCAGGTCATTCTGCAGCACGTACAGCAGCGGCGTGTCGGGCGCAGCCTCCACCTGCTCGGTGCGGCCATTGACCCGCAAAGTCCAGCGTGCCTGAGCCATGCACGACCCCCATATTTTGCGCCAGTGTAGCGCCCCTTGTTCGCGACAGGACAGGCGCGTACGCTGTGGGCGGTTTTACCTGGGGGGGGCAACATGGACGGGTCCAGCACCGACTCGGGGTCGGAACTCCGTCGCCATTCGCGCCGCGAATTCATCAAGCGCGTCATCGCCTCTGGCGCCGTGGCATCCACCGGCGGCCTGATGCTCGGCGGGCTGTCTGGCTGCGCACCGGGCCGCCGTGCCGTGGCAGGCTCGGTCGAGCGACTGGTCTCGCTCGACATCAACGGCCAGTTGCGTCGGGTCGATGTGCTGCCGCAGGAAACCCTGGCCATGACCCTGCGTTACAAGCTGGGCCTGGTCGGTACCAAGCTTGCCTGCGACCGGGCCGAATGCGGTGCCTGCACCGTGATGATCGATGGCACCACCCATTATTCCTGCTCCACGCTCACCCACACCGTGCGTAGCCGCAAGGTCGTGACCGTGGAGGGGTTGCGTGGCCTCGATGGCGGGCTGCACCCCGTGCAGCAGGCCTTTGTCGAGGAACTGGGCCCGCAATGCGGTTTCTGCACGCCGGGCCAGGTGGTGGCCGCAGTCGCGCTGCTGCAAAAGAATCCCACGCCCACCCGCGAAGAGGCGCGCCACGCCATGGCGGGCAACCTGTGCCGGTGCGGTGCCTATGACAATTACCTGAACGCCATCATGCGGGCGGCCGGCAATCTGGCGGAGATCCATCGTGGCGCTTAAGCATCTTGGCCAGGATTTCATTCCGCACGACGTGGTGGCCAAGGTCACGGGTGAGGCGAAGTTCGCCGAGGATTTCCGGGTCGACGGTATGGTATTCGCGCGGCTGCTGTCCTGCCCCTATCCGCACGCGCGGGTGCGCGGCATCGATCTGTCTGAAGCGGCGAAAGTCCCCGGCTATGTCGGGGTGCTGCTGCCTGAAGACGTGACCAATCCGCCCGCGCCGGAGATTCCGCTGCTGGCCACCGAGCCCGGCTACGTGGGCGCACCGATCCTGCTGCTGGCCGCCGAGAACGAGACTGCTGCGCAGGATGCGCTGGACAAGGTCAAGGTCGACTACGAGCCGCTGCCGTTCCACGTCGATCCGGTCGCGAGCCTGCACCCGGACCGCCCGAACGCCCGCAGCGATGGCAACGTCGGCGCCAGTGGGGTCGACTTCCAGACCCTGAAGTGGACCGCCGCGGATTTCGACGATGCCGGATCTCGCATGCCCATGGGCGCGCCAGCGCAGGAATGGACCTACGGCGACGTGGAGGCGGGTTTTGCGCAGGCGAAGCTGGTGCTCGACGAGACTTTCGTGCATGCCAGCAACTCGCACCACAGCATGGAGCCGCGCTCGGCGATGGCTTACTGGCAGAACGGCAAGTGCATTGTGCATGTGTCCTCGCAGAGCCAGTCGTACATCCAGCCGGCACTGGCGGGCATGATCGGCATTCCCTCCGAAGATCTGGTGGTGATCGCCGAGTACTGCGGTGGCGGCTTCGGTTCGAAGGGTGGGGCTTATGCCCTGCAGGCGCTGCCGGCGCTGCTGTCGAAGAAGATCGGCCGCCCGGTGATGATGCGTGTGAGCCGCGCCGAGGAGTACTACCACGGCAGCGCGCGGTTGGGCTTCCAGGGCCAGGTGAAGCTCGGTTTCGCCGAGGACGGCAAGCTGCTCGCGGCCGATCTCTACGTGGTGCAGGAGAACGGGGCCTGCAACAGCTTCTGGGATTTCCGCAACGCGGCCGACGCGTTATCGATCATGTACCAGCCGGGGGCCATGCGCTGGCGCGGCGTACCGGTGCATGCCAATACGCCCATCCGCAGCGCACAGCGCGGCCCCGGCTACAACCAGATGCACCACATCATGGAGCCGCTGCTCGACAAGGCGGCCCGCCAGCTCAACATCGACCGGCTGGCCATCCGCACTCTCAATGGGCCGGGGCTCACCGCGCAGTACGGGCCGCGCCGCGCGCCGGTATCCAGCTGCTACATGAAAGAGGCGCTGGACAAGGGCGCCGGGATCTTCGGCTGGCAGCAGCGAATGGCGCGCAATGGACAGCGCCAGGGCAGCAAGGTCACGGCGATCGCGGTGGGGCAGGCGTACCACCCGGCCGGCTTCACGGGCTTCGACGGACTGCTGCGCATCCTGCCGTCCGGCAAGGTGCACATCCATACCGGCGTGGGCAATCTCGGCACGTTCTCGCACTCGAGCACCTCGCGCATCGCCGCCGAAGTGCTGATGGTCGACTGGCAGGATGTGGTGATCGAACGCGGCGACAGCCGCCGCCACCTGCCGTGGAACATAGGCCAGTTCGGCAGCAACACCAACTTCACCATGGCGCGCACCAACTATGTCGCCGCCATGGATGCGCTGGCAAAGTTGAAGGAAATCGCCGCCCGGCAGTTCGGCGGTTCGCCGGATGGCTATGACATCGATGGCCGGCGGGTCTTCCGCAAGGGCAATCCGGCGCAGGGCCTGAGCTATGCGCAGGCCGCGCAGCGCGCCATCGTGCTGGGGGGCAAGTACGACGGGCACGAGCTGCCGCAGGATGTCAATGCGATGACCAAGCTGTCAGCCACTGCGCTGGCCGGCACGGGACTCATCGGCGTGGCCAAGGACAATCTGCCGACCACCGGCGCCGCCGCGGCCTTCGCAGCGGCTTTCGTCGAGATCGAGCTGGACGTGGAGACGGGACGCTACGACATCATCGAATATGTTGGGGTGGCCGACTGTGGCACGGTGATCCACCCGGCCGGCCTCGAGACCCAGATCAAGAGTGGCGCGGTGCAGGGCTTCGGCATCGCCGGTCTCGAACGCATTGTCTACGACCCGCAGAATGGCCTGCCGGCCAGCGTCGGCTTCCACCAGGCCAAGCCGCCGACCTACGCCGACGTGGCGCAGCGCTACCGCGTCGCTGCCGTGGATCTGCCTGATCCGTCGAGCCCGCTCGGCACCAAGGGCATCGGCGAGCCGCTGCTCGGCTGCGCCGGCGCCGCGGTGCTGTGTGCGATTTCCGAGGCGCTGGGTGGCCACGTGTTCAACCGCACGCCAGTAGTGCCCGACATGATCCTCAATCATCTTGCCGGTCGGCCGCCCGCGCACGGGCCGCTGCAGGTCAACTGCCAGTAGGAGACCGCCGTGCGCGACATGATGCCGCAATTCGACCTGTACCAGCCCGACACGCTGGACTCCGCGCTTGAGCTCACCGCGCAGCTCGGCGCCGATGGCTGGATCGTGGGTGGTGGTCAGGACAGCTGGGATTGGCTGAAGAATCGCATCCGGCGCACGCAGGCAGTAGTCGATCTGTCCGGAGTTGCGGCGCTCAAGGGTGTGCGCGAACACGACGGTGGCATAGCCATCGGTGCGCTCACCACCCTGACCGAGGTGCAGGAAGATCCGCTGGTGCGCGAGCGCTTCGGGCTGCTCGCGAGCGCAGCAGGACGCGTGGCCAGCCCGCAGATCCGCAATGCCGGCACGCTGGGTGGCAACATCAGCCAGGACACTCGCTGCTGGTATTACCGGGACGGCGTCAACTGCTACCGTGCCGGCGGCAACACCTGCTATGCCGACACGCCGCAGGGCCAGAACCGCGAACATGCCATCTTTGGTGCCAGCCGCTGCGTGGCGGTCACACCTTCAGACACCGCCAACGCACTGGCCGCGCTCGATGCCACGATGGTGGTGGCGCGCAAGGGTGGCGAACGGGTGCTGCCGGCCGCGAAGTACTTTGTCGGCCCGGCCGTGAACATCGAGCGCATGACGGCGCTGCAGCCGGGTGAAATCCTGGTCGAGGTGCGCATCCCGGCGACCTGGTCTGGCGCGCAGTTCTATTTCGAGAAAGTCGCCGACCGCGCCACCTTTGACTTTGCGCTGCTGTCCATCGCCGCCGCGTTTCGCATGGACGGCGAGCGGATCGGTGCGGCGCGACTGGTGCTGGGCGCGGCCGCCTGCGTGCCCTGGCGCCTCGAAGCGGTGGAACGTGCGCTTGCCGGCCGGCCCCGCGATGCAACCAGCGCCGATGAAGTCGCGACGCTGGCCAGCGCTAGTGCCGTTACGCTGGGTTTCAATGGCTACAAGGTGCCGCTGATGGAAAACCTGATCCGCCGCGCCGTGCGGGGAGGGGGCTGACGGTGGACATCCTGCGCTACGGACATGACAGCTACGGTGATCAGGTGGTCAATGGCGCTTCCTGGGACTTGCTGCCGGTGGCGTTCTGGGCCGGGGTCGCGGTGATCGTCGTCCACCTCATCTGGCGCGCGGTCAGCCGCCGCGGGGCGCGACGGCGCGAAGGACAGTCCTCTTGAACGCGCCAGGGGACAAACTGCCGCGCCACGACGGTATCGATCGCCTGTTCCACTGGGGCACTGCTGTCGCCATGCTGTTGCTGCTGGCCACCAGTTTCCTGCCCATGCTTGGCGTGCGCTTTGCCTGGTATGGCATCCACTGGGTGTCAGGGCTGGTGCTGACAGTGCTGATCCTGGCGCACATCATTCGCGCGCTGTTCTGGCAGAAACCGGGCACGATGCTGGTGCTCTCGGCCGCCGACTTCCGCGCCGGCGGCGCTGGCAAGTACACGCTGCCGCAGAAGCTGATGCATCTGGCCTGGACAGTGGCCGTGCTGGTGGCGATCGTCACGGGCCTGCTGCTGCTGCGCAAGTCGGGCGTGCCCTTCCTGGAACGCGACCCCTACGCGCGATCAGCTGCAGGCTGGGGCGTGCTCACGCTGCTGCACGACCTGGCCGCGCTGCTGTCAGTGTTCCTGATCCTGGTGCATGTGTATTTCGGAATCCTGCCCGAGAAGCGTGCCTACCTGCGGGCGATGATCCGCGGATACATCACCCGCTCGGCGCTGGCCGAGGACCACGATGTGAA
Organism: Steroidobacteraceae bacterium; assembly: GCA_035514045.1. Lineage (GTDB taxonomy): Bacteria > Pseudomonadota > Gammaproteobacteria > Steroidobacterales > Steroidobacteraceae > ZC4RG30. Next base: position 5,573 of record DATKBK010000287.1, read on the forward strand.
ACGAGTCGAACGGGGTGAGTGATGACGGGCTCGCAGCCCGCATCGAGATCATCGAACGCGGCTACGAATACCTGCTGGCCTATGCGGCGCAGGGGCGCCAGGATGATGCAGGCACCGAACTGCGTTCCACTTTGACCGGCATGCACGCCGCGCTCGACGGCATCGACGCTCCCCTGCGCGCGGCATTCGCGCAGCTGCAGCCTGATGCCGGGGCAACCGTATTCCTGGACGCTGTAGAGCGCGATGTGCGCGTGGCGCGCGGTGCAATTGGCATCGTGCTGTCGCGCCGCCAGATGGCCTCGCTGCTGGTCGACAACCTCAATGCCAGCGTGCACCTGCGCGCGCTGCTCACCGACCTGTTCCTGCTGGAGCAGGCGGCCAGGGTTCCCGGCCAGTCTTCCTGACCGGCACTGCGATGCGCGCAAGGATTCTGGAGCAGGAACACGAGGTGATCCTGGAGCCGGTGGACGGGCCGGCCGATGCCAGCGTGATCTGGCTGCACGGGCTCGGCGCTGATGGCCACGACTTCGTGCCGGTGGTGCCCGAATTGCTGCTGCCACCCGAGGCCCGGGTGCGATTCGTGTTTCCGCATGCCAGCGTGCGCCCCGTCACCATCAACGCCGGCTACGCCATGCGCGCGTGGTACGACATACGGGAGCTCACCCCCGCAGGCCGCGACGACGAGCCGGGCTTTGCCAGCATGCGCCAGCGCATCGAGGAGTACATCGCGCATGAGCGCGCCGCCGGCATCGCCTCGCGACGCATCGTGCTGGCCGGTTTCTCGCAGGGCGGGGCGGCGGCGCTGCATGTCGGTCTGCGCCACGCCGAGCCGCTGGCCGGCATCATCGCGCTGTCCTGCTACCTGCCGCTGCGCGCGCGACTGGGCACGGAGCTGGTTGCCGCCAATCGCGCCACGCCCATTCTCATGTGCCACGGCCGCGAGGATGTCGTGGTGCTGCCGGTGTTCGGCGAGCTTTCACGTGATGCCATGCTTGCCGAAGGTCTAACGGTGGACTGGCGGATGTATTCCATGGGACACAGCCTGTGCCATCCGCAGGTCCGTGATATTTCGGCCTGGTTGCAGTTCCACCTGCAACTGGCGCCTGCAACGCCCTCGTAATGGGTTGGCGTCACAACATACTGCCTTGGCAGCTGCTTGGGCAGTTGGGGTTGACAAGAATCCAGAAAGCGCTTGAGGAAATTCACGGCTGTGTAAAATATTTGTCGATCGTTGGTCGTCCGTCTGGATAGGGAGATCTGTTCTTTATGGCGAAGATCTATGTCGGCAACCTGCCGTTCACGGCCAATGAAGCCGAGGTACGCACGTTGTTTTCCCAGCATGGCACGGTCGAATCGGTTGCATTGCCCACCGATCGCGAGACGGGCCGCCCGCGTGGATTTGGTTTTGTCGAGATGCCGCAGGCCGATGCCGCGCGCGCCATCCAGGCGCTCAACGGCTATTCGATGAACGGCCGTCCGCTGCGGGTCAACGAAGCGCAGGACAAGCCCCGCACCGGGGGTGGGGGTGGTGGTGACGAACGTCCTGGTGGTGGCTACCGCGGCGGTGGTGGAGGCGGTGGTGGTGACGGTGGGCGCTGGTAGGGCAAGCCAGGCCAGCGACAGGGAACCTCCAGCTTGGCCATCCGCACCATTCTCCGCATGGGCGATCCGCTGCTGCTGCAACGGGCGGGGGAAGTAACGCGCCTGGATACTCCCGAGCTGCACCAACTGATCGCGGACATGGAAGACACCATGCAGCACGCCAACGGCGCGGGCCTGGCAGCGCCGCAGATCGGCGTCTCAGAGCGCGTGGTGATCTTCGGCTTCGTGCACAACGATCGCTATCCGGATGCACCGCCCGTGCCGTACACGGTGCTGATCAATCCGCTGCTCGATCCACTGGGCAAGTCCGAGGAAGAGGGCTGGGAGGGCTGCCTTTCGGTACCCGGCATGCGCGGACTGGTGCCGCGTCACGCCAGGTTGCGCTATCGCGGCTTCGATCAGTTTGGCAATGCCATCGATCGTACCGTCGATGGCTTCCACGCCCGGGTGGTGCAGCATGAAGTGGATCACCTCGATGGCATCCTCTATCCCATGCGTATCCGCGACCTGACCCGGTTCGGTTTTCAGGATGTGTTGTTCCCCGACCAGGAGCCGGCCGACGCCTGAAAACCCGGACGCCGCGCGCAATTTGCTGCCGCAACAGCTAACATTGCCTGATGGATCAATACGATGTCGTCGTAATCGGCAGCGGTCCCGCCGGAGAGGGCGCGGCCATGATGCTGGCCAAGCACCATCGCCGCGTGGCTGTGGTCGAGCGGTACCACGAGGTGGGCGGCGGCTGCACCCACTGGGGAACAATTCCCAGCAAGGCACTGCGCCACGCGGTGAAGACCATTGCCGACGCGCGCAAGCATCCGCTGCTGCGCAAGCTGACGGCGGATTTGCGCGTCACGATGCCGCAGCTGCTTTCCACCGCCGGTGGCGTGATCGACGCACAGGTGCAGATGCGCCGGAATTTTTACGAGCGCAACCGCGTGCCGGTGCTGGAGGGCGCGGCAAGTTTCGCGGGTGCCAATACGCTGCAGATACTGTCTGCCAGTGGCGAACAGAGCGAAGTGCGCGCCGAGCGCTTCGTCATCGCCACGGGCTCGCGCCCCTATCATCCACCGGGACTGGATTTCTCGCATCCGCGCGTGCTCGACAGCGACAGCGTGCTGCGCTACACCGAAACGCCCTTCGGCATGACCATCTATGGCGCCGGCGTGATCGGCTGCGAGTACGCGTCCATCTTCCTCAACATGGGCGTCAAGGTGACGCTGGTCAACACGCACGAGCGGTTGCTGTCGTTCATGGACGAGGAGATCGCCGAGGCGCTGTCCTACCACCTGCGCGACCAGGGCTGCATCATCCGCCACAACGAGCAGTTCGATCATCTGGAGGCGCGCACTGACGACGTGGTGCTGCACCTGCAGTCAGGCCGCAGCATCAAGTCAGACGTGCTGTTGCACGCCAATGGTCGCACCGGCAACACCGACGGCATGAATCTCCAGGCGGTGGGCTTGACGCCGAACGAGCGTGGTCAGCTGCACGTAAACGACAACTACCAGACGGCCGTGCCCCATGTTTTCGCGGTGGGCGACGTGATCGGGCCGCCCGCGTTGGCCAGTTCCGCCTACCAGCAGGGTGGCGCGGTTGGGCGCTACATCGTCGATCCGGCCACGCCACCGCGACGCCTCGATCTCATCCCCAGCGGCATCTACACCATTCCCGAGATCTCCTCGGTCGGGCGCACCGAGCGACAGCTGCAGCAGGCTGGCATCCCCTACGAGATCGGTCACACGCAGTTCAAGAGTCTGGCCCGCGCGCAGATGACCAGCCAGCCGGTGGGCATGCTGAAGATACTGTTCCATTCGAAGACGCTCGAGGTGCTTGGCGTGCACTGCTTCGGCGACAATGCCTCGGAGATCGTCCACATCGGCCAGACGGTGATGGCCAGCCGCGACCTCAACAACCTGCGCTATTTCATCGACACCACGTTCAACTATCCGACCATGGCCGAGGGCTATCGCATCGCGGCCTACAACGGCTTGAACCGGCTGGCCTGACGGTCCCAAGCACGCATGAGCGAACCAAGGCAGGACCGCGCTGCAAGCAAGTCGCTGCAGCCGCTGAGGGCGCTGTGGCCGTTCCTGGTCCGTTATCGCGGCACCTTCCTGCTGGCCATGGGCGCGCTGGTCGTGGCCTCCGCGGCGCTGCTGGCGCTGCCGGTGGCGGTGCGGTACCTGATCGACCGCGCCATCGTTGGCGGCGATCCGGCGACGGTGAACCGCTACTTCCTCGCCTTTCTCGGTGCCGCAATGGGGCTGGGCGTGTTTGCGGCCGCGCGCTTCTATCTGGTGAGCTGGCTGGGCGAGCGCGTGGTGACTGATATCCGGGCCGCCGTGTATGCACGCGTCGTGCGCATGGACATGACGTTTTTCGAGGTCACCCGTACCGGCGAGGTGCTGTCACGGTTGACCACTGACACGACCCTGGTGCAGTCCATCTCCGGCGCGGGCATTTCGATCGTGCTGCGCTCCACGCTCAACCTGCTCGGGGCGCTGGTGATGATGGGCGTGACCAGTCCGCGCCTGATGGGCGTGATGGTGGTGCTGATCCCGGTGATCATGCTGCCGTTGTTCACCGTCGGTCGGCGTGTGCGCAAGCTGTCGCGCGATTCGCAGGACCGCGTGGCCGATTCCAGCGGCCTTGCCGGTGAGACGCTGAACGCCATGCAGACCGTCCAGGCCTTCACGCTGGAGGAGTTGCAGAGCCGGCGATACAACGTGGCGGTCGAGGCCAGCTTTGGCACTGCAATCCGCCGCAATCGCGTGCGCGCGCTGCTTACCGCGCTGGGCACCATCCTGGTGATGGTGGCGGTGACCTTCGTGCTGTGGTTGGGTGCGCACGAGGTACTGGACGGCGAGATGTCCGGCGGGCAGCTGGTTCAGTTCCTGCTGTACGCGGCCTTCCTGACCGGCTCCGCCGCAGCGCTGGTGGAGCAGTGGGGTGAGGTGCAGCGGGCGGCTGGCGCGATGGACCGGCTGGCGGAGCTGCTGCAGGCGCAGCCTGCCATTGCCGCGCCGGCGGTTCCGGTGCCGCTGCCGGTCCGCGTCGCGGGAGCGCTGCACTTCGAGCACCTGCGCTTCAATTATCCGTCGCGGCCCGGGCAGGCGGCACTGGATGGCGTCGATCTGATGATCCAGCCGGGCGAGACCGTGGCGGTGGTTGGTCCGTCCGGTGCCGGCAAGAGCACGCTGCTGCAACTGCTGCTGCGTTTCTACGATCCGCAGGGCGGTCGCGTGCTGCTCGATGGGGTGGACATCGCCAGCACCGATCCGGTGGCGCTGCGCCGGCAGATCGGCTTCGTGCCGCAGGAGACCGTGCTGTTCGGCACCAGCGCGCGCGAGAACATCCGATATGGCAGGCCCGGGGCCGACGATGCCGCAGTGGAAGCGGCGGCGGCCGCAGCCGCGGCCGATGGCTTCATCCGCAGCCTGCCGGAAGGCTACGACACCTTCCTGGGCGAGCGCGGCACACGCCTGTCGGGTGGCCAGCGCCAGCGCATCGCCATCGCCCGCGCCATCCTCAAGGATCCGCCGGTGCTGCTGCTGGATGAGGCCACCAGCAGCCTCGACGCGGAGAGCGAGCGGCTGGTGCAGCAGGCGCTGGAGCAGTTGATGGGCACGCGCCGAACCACCATCATCATTGCGCACCGGTTGGCCACCGTGTTGAAGGCTGACCGCATCGTGGTGATGGACCACGGCCGTATCGTCGCCATCGGCAGCCACACACAGTTGCTGGAATCCAGCCCCTTGTACGCGCGGCTGGCCAGCCTGCAGTTCGCCGAGAATGCCTGAAAGACGCGGCCCCGATGGCGATCCGGTACCAGCTCGAACCCTCTCGGCGCAGCAATCACGCCATGAACGGAATCGCCAGCAGGAGCATCGTGACGGCTCCCGCGCCGCCCGGCTACTTGTAGTTCGCGTCCCTCAACTGCTGGTTGGCTTGCGGAACAGCAACGCGATGCGATCGGTCCGGTCATTGACTGCGGCGTTGGCCACCTCGAGCGTGAGCGCGTCGTTTGGCCGGTAGTAGAGGTTGCTGAAATCCACCAGCTCGAAGCCGGCGGCCTGCACCTCCTTGATGACGAGCACCGGGTCGACCCGCCGCCGGTTGCCGGCATTGTCCGGTTCGTTGTGCCGGCGGGTGTGATCCACGATGCCGTAGTAGCCACCGGGCTTGAGCGCGTCGAATACCGACTTGTTGACCGTGGCGCGGTCGGCCGCCGAGAAGTTGTGGTAGTTGCGGAAGGTCACTGCGATGTCCACGGGCGCCACATTCCAGCGTCCCGAAGGCCCGAACGGACTGCTGCCGCCGCCGCTGGCAGCAGGTGCCCCCCAGCCAATCTCCTCAACTGCTTCGAGCCCCGGCAGATCTGCGATGCGCTTGAAGGCATCGCTATAGAAGCCCGGGGGATGCGTGACATAGAGCTTGCCCTTGTCCTTGAGTGCGGGCGCCAGGATCTTGGTGAACCAGCCGCCGGCCGGCAGGATCTCGATGACGCGCATGTCCTCGCGCATCCGGAAAAACTCGAGGATCTCCGCGGGCAGACGAAACTCATCGCGGGCGCGCTCCTCGGGAGTGCGGATGTCACCGCGCATCGCCTCAACCACACGCTGGCGGAAGGCCGCCGCCGGATCTGCCGCCTGTGCCGCCGCCGCAGAACCCGCGGCGGACAGGCACGCCACCAGGGCAAGGAAAACGCTGAGGGGTTTGCGCATGACGGTACTCCTGTATTTCCAATCAACGGACAGGCACTTGCGACGTGGGGGATATCCGCAGCAGCGCTCCATCGTCTTCGTCGGTGAGCACATACAGCAGTCCATCCGGTCCCTGTCGCACGTCGCGGATGCGTTGGCGCAGCTCGGTCAGCAGCGTCTCACGTCGCAGCTCCTCGAGCTTGTCGTTGAGCACCACGCGCTCCAGACCGCCGGTGCGGGGAATCTGGCCGCGCCTTGCGCTACCGACGAACAGGTTGCCCTTCCAGGCGGGGAAGCGCTCGCCGGTGTAGAACGCGAGCCCGCCAGGGGCGATGGAAGGCAGCCAGAGGATCAGGGGTTGCTCTACGTCGTCGGCCACGGGCGAGGCCGAGACGCGAGGGCCGTCGTAGTTGCGGCCGAAGCTCACGCGGGGCCAGCCGTAGTTGCGGCCCGGCAGGATGAGATTCACCTCGTCGCCGCCATTGGGCCCGTGCTCCACGTTGAGCACGGCACCAGTGGCCGGATGCACCGCGAGCCCCAGTTGGTCGCGGTGGCCCATTGAAAACACCTCGGCCTTGGCGCCGGCCTGGCCGGCGAAGGGATTGCCGGGCGCGGCCTTGCCCGTGTCGGTGAGCCTCAACACCTTGCCGTAGATGCTGCCAGGCTGCTGCGCGGCCTCGCCGACAGGCGCGCCGGTTGTCATGTAGAGCATGCCGTCCTGGCCGAAGGCGATGCGCGTGCCGGAGGTGGCGCCGGACTCGCCGACAAACAGTTCCTCGACTTCCGTCAGGGCATCGCCGACAAGGCGGCCGCGCAACAAAGTCGCGCGGCTCTCGCGCCTTGCGACCGTGCCGGCGCCGGCGTCGGCCGCGTTGCCAGGCTTGTTGTAGGTGAAATAGATCAGGCTGTTGCGCGCGAACTCCGGATGCAGCACCACGTCGTGCAGGCCGCCGTTGCGATAGGCGGGTTCCAACGGCGGAATGCCTGCCACTGGTCGCGCTTCCAGGCGTGCCGGACTGTTGCCTGCACCGGCTGCATTGCGGATCAGCCGCAACGCGCCACCGCGTTCGCTGACCAGCGCATCGCCAGATGGCAACAGTGCGACTGCGAATGGGTGGTTGAGGCCGCGTGCCACCACGTCGACCCGGATGCCATGGTGCTCGGCGGTGTCGAAGAAGTAGGAGGCTTCGGTCAGGGTTACCGGGGCGACACCGATGGCCGGCTGTGCTGCATACGCTGCTGCGGGCGCTGCCAGCGACAGAGTCGAAAAGACAATCGTGCTGAACCTTCCCACCCAACACCTCCTGTGCCAGCGCGCTGCGGACGTCGCTGAGGTGGGCCAGTATAGAAGCAGCTCGAAGCTGAGGGCCATTTCGCTTGGGTGACCTCAGCGCCCCGGGGCCGGCGGCAGGCGCGGAATCAGCGTTTGGGGTCGCGTCGCGAGCGCCAGTAGAGGATCAGCACCAGACCGCCCGCCATGCCGCCCAGGTGTGCGAAATGCGCCACATTGCTGTTGCGACCGGAGAATCCCAGGTACAGCTCCAGCAGGCCGTAGAGCGTGACGAACAGCCAGGCCGGCATGGGAATGGGCGGGAAGAAGAGCATCAGCTGGCGGCGCGGGAAGGCAAGGCCGTAGGCCAGCAACAGGCCGAACACTCCGCCCGAGGCGCCCACGGTGGAGATTGGCGGGCCGCCGAGGAACTGCTGCACGGCCAGCTGGGTCAGCGCGGCGGTGATTACGCAGACGAAATAGTAGACCAGGAACCGGCGCGATCCGATCAGCTCCTCGATGGAGGGGCCGAACATGTACAGCGCGAACATGTTGAAGAGCAGGTGCACAAGGTTGCCATGCAGGAAGGCATAGCTGACCAGCTGCCAGGGCTGGAAGCGCGGCCACCCCGGGTAGTCGTGCAGTGGCCACAGGGCGAACAAGTCTCCAAGCCGCTGGCCTGACCACAGCTGCAATAGGAAGCCTGCAATGCAGGCAATCAGGATATTGCGCGCGACCGGGGTCATTCGGCCAGTTGTGCCTCGGCCACGCGTGACATGCGCTTGCGATCATTCTCTGACAGATACCGCTTGCGGATGCGGATCGACAGCGGCGTG
>DATKBK010000288.1:0-3818 GCA_035514045.1 Steroidobacteraceae bacterium
TCGCAGCCAGACCGCCCTTGGGCACCTCCACCTCGGCAAACCCGATGCCGCGCCCGGCCTCCATGTCCGGCCCCTGGTAGCGCAGATCGCGGATGCGCACGATCCAGCTGTCTGCGGACTCCTCCACCGTCCAGTAGGGAAATCGCATCCAGTTCACGAAGCCGCGGATCGACGGCGAATCCAGTGCGCGCTGCACGATGGCGTCGGGTGGCTGGCGCGGCACCTGGTGCTCCACACCATCGGTGGTGATGATGCGATAGGCGTCATCCTCGACCACGACCACGCGGTGGATGAAAGGAGTCCCCGGCGCAGGATCGGCTTGCACCTGCCGGGCTGAGGCAAAGCGTTCCGCCACCGCCGACTCGGCCAGGCGTGCCAATCCATAGGCTGAGCCGACATAGATAATGAGTGTGGCAAGGCCCGCGCGGGCCAGCGATCCACCCGCAGTCCACGCCGGCCGGCGCCAGCGCAACGTCACGATCAGCGCCAGCCCCACACACCAGGCGAGCTTGACGCCCAGCGGAACCAGGTTGGTGCTCAGGATCAGCGCGCTCGACAGCAGCCCCAGCAGCGTCCAGCCCGTGATGGCCGGCCAGCGCTGCGAGCGCGCCAGCACCACACCCGCGGCGCAGAGCAGCCACACCCACGGATCGACAATGAACAGCGTGTCGCCGTAGAACCAGCGCCCATTGAAGGGCATCAGCAGTCGCACGCCGTAGGTATTCAACCAGTCGAGCAGCGGGTGTGACCACACGGCGAGGAAGGCCAGAGCCAGCAGGTTGCGCGAGCGAAACGGCGGCGGCGCTTCGCCGCCACCGCGATCCCGCGCGCACCAGCGCTGCCAGAGCCAGACGCCACCGAAGAGCAGCAGCGGCAGCAACAGCATCGCCAGGATGCCGTGCGTATGGCCGCGGCGCGCGTAGAGCTCGAAGTCGCTGCCCCAGAACCCGGCGATGACATCGACATCGGGCAGGTTGGCGCCGATCAGCAGTGTGGCCGTCGCATGACGGGAGCGGTGCCGGAGCCCGCTCTCAGCCAGCGCAGCGCCGAACAGCGTGTGCGCTACCGGATCCAGGTCATTCCTCCAGACGCTTGGCGGCGGTATCCCAGGTCGGGTTCGTGCACAGCGCGCACTGCGCGCCCACGAACATCTTCGCCGCTTCCCGGTCGCCCTTGAACTGCCAGCGCACCCAGTTCGAGGCGACATTGGCGAACTCGCCGCCGCCGGCGTGATAAGCGGTCGCGGTGTGTCCGGCCCCATGCCGGGCGCCGTAGAACGTGGGCAGGTTCGCGATGGCATCGAAGGTCGCCTTCGACGGCGCCATCATGAAGTCGCGCTCGTGGCCGTTGATGAGCAGCACCGGGCCGTGCAGGGGTGCCAGCAGATTGAACTGGCCCTCCTGCAATCCGGCGTTGAACACGCCGATGGTATCGACGCGCGGATCCGCGCCCAGCTCGATCGACAGCCGGCCCCCGCAGGACTGACCCATCACCGCCACCTGCTGTGTGTCGATCCGGCCGCGCAGCGGAGAACCGGCACGCTGGTGCTCACTCTCGGCCCAGTCGATGCCGGCCTTCAGATCGGCAGCGGTGGCCTGGCGGGGGCGCGTGCCCGGCGGCTGCGCGCCGGCCGCCGCCGGTGGCACCTCGCTCGCGGTCGTGGTGATGACCAGAAATCCGTGCGATGCAATGGTCTCGAGGAAGCCGTAGTAGCGCGGACCGTTGATTGCACAGCCGCCATTTCCCCAGACCACCACCGGCAATTTGTCCTGTGCCGGGAAGCGGTCAAGCGATGCGGGGCGGAAGGTCATCAGCGCCGGGTTGCCGAAGGCCGGCGCCTGGCTCACCTGGTAGGTGCCCGGCACGGCCTTCGGCGCTCCCTCTTCGGGAAGGGCCGAGGCAATCATCTCCTGCGTAATGCCGGGGGGCAGCTGCGCGAAGCTGACGTTGGCGACGCAGAACAGCACAGATGCGACGAAAGGGCTGGATGGTTTCATTGGCGACTCTCCGGGGTTCACGACTTGGCCCGAGTGTGCCACAGCACCCGCCCGGCGGCGCCAGTTGGCGGGCGGCACCTGCGTGCCAGAACTACTGAACGCCCTTCTTCAACAACTTTCCCACCCGCACCCCCAGCAGCCGAATGCGGCGTGTCAGGTCGATGCGTTTGAGCCCCTGCCCCGCGTGGTGGCGGATCGCCGCGGCATCGGCGGTCGCCTGCTCGATGGTGGTGTCGCGTGTGACCGCCTGGAAGTTGTCGAAACGCAGCTTGATGCCGATGGTCCTGCCGACATAGCCCTTGCGCTGCAGGTCCGCCGCCACCTGCTGGCACAGGCGGGTGAAGATGGCGCCGAGTTCCGCCCGATCGCGCACCGCGTGCAGGTCGCGCTCGAAGGTGGTCTCGCGGCTCATGCTCACCGGCTCGCTGGCCGTCACCAGCGGCCGCTCATCGCGACCCCAGCTTGCCTCGTGCAGCCAGGCGCCGTAGCTCTTGCCGAAGTTGGCGATCAGCCAGTCCGGCTCGCGGGCCGCGATGTCGCCGATGGTGTCGAGTCCCAGCGCCTTGAGCTTCTCGTCGGTCCGGGGGCCGATGCCATTCACCTTGCGACAGGGCAAGGGCCAGATCAGCGTCTGAAGATCCGCCATCGTGACGATGCTGATACCGTTGGGCTTGTTGAACTCGCTGGCGAGCTTGGCCAGCAGTTTGTTGGGCGCCACACCGATCGAGCAGGTGAGGCCGGTGGCGGCAAAGATGCGCTGCTGGATCAGCGCGGCCAGTTCGCGCCCGCCCTCGCGCTCGGCGCCCGGCACATCGGTGAAGTCGATGTACACCTCGTCGATGCCGCGATCCTGGATCACCGGGGCGATGTCGGCGATGGTCTGCTTGAACAGGCGCGAGAAGCGACGCACTTCCTCGAAGTCCACCGGCAGCAGGATGGCCTGGGGACAAAGCCGGGCAGCCTTCATCAGGCCCATCGCCGAGCCGACGCCGAACTGGCGGGCAGCGTAGGTGGCGGTGGTGATGACGCCGCGCCCGACGTAGCCGGCCAGGCGCGGGAATTCATCCACTGGAATCCGGTCGAGCGTGACGCCGCTCCAGTCCTGATCCGGATGGCGCTCGCGCAGACGGGCCAGCAGGTCGTCTTCCTTGCGTCGACCGCCGCCAATCACCACCGGCAGACCCTTGAGCTGTGGATAGCGCAGCAGCTCGACCGAGGCGAAGAACGCATCCATGTCGAGGTGCGCAATGCGACGCACGACGGGCTCGTTGCTGCAGGTATCCACACGCCAAGGATATCCGCTGGCGTTACGATAGGCCCTTGCCTTGAGGATCGACGTTCGCGATGGCGGCGGCAAGCCGATCATATAATTGAGGCGGTCGTTATTTTAGGATAGCGCCCGAACCTAAAATTAAGGGGCGCGCTTCGGGTGAAACCGAGCGCCCGCTATGCAGCACAGGAGCGAGGCGTGCTTTCCAAATCGAATCTCGCCGCGCTACGCCAATGCCCCCGCCGACTGTGGCTTGAACACCATGCTGCCCATGCCGCCGAGCCCGGCAATGCCACCACCTGGCGCCGCGCAAGGGACGGCGCCATCGTCGGCCAGAAGGCGCGCGAGCTGTTCGGCCAGACGGTGCTGTGGCCACGGGCTGAGGCCACTGCCGAGGAGTCCGTCCGTGCTGCCCGTGACCTTCTCGCCGCCAATCCAACCAGTCCCGGCGTCGAAGTCCCCCTCCTCCGCGACCACCTCTTCGCCCGCGCCGACGCCCTCATCCCCGCACCCGGCGGCTACGTGCTGCAGGAAACCAAGTCCAGCACCTT
>DATKBK010000289.1:0-5875 GCA_035514045.1 Steroidobacteraceae bacterium
TCGCCGGTGAGCGATTCGCCGACCTTCAGCACGCCGGCCGGCGGTCCGTTGTAGAGGATCCTGCCGCCATGCTCGCCAGCACCTGGTCCCATGTCGATGAGCCGGTCGGCTTCGAACATGATCTGTGGATCGTGCTCCACCACCACCAGCGTGTTGCCGCTGTCGCGCAGCCGCTGCATCACGCCGATCACGCGGCCCATGTCGCGCGGATGCAGGCCGATCGACGGCTCGTCGAGCACGAACAGGGTGTTGACCAGCGAAGTGCCCAGTGCGGTGGTCAGGTTGATGCGCTGGACCTCGCCACCGGACAGGGTGCGCGACTGGCGGTCGAGCGTGAGGTAGCCCAGGCCCACCTCGCACAGGTACCCCAGCCGCCCGCGGATTTCCTCGAGCAGCAGCGAGTCGGCATCGGCCAGCGGCGGCGGCGGGGTGAACTCCTGGAAGAACTCGCGGCAGCGGACCACGGGCAGCGCCACCATCGCCTGCATGTTGTGCGGACCGAGGCGCCACAGCAGCGACTCGGGCTTCAGCCGCGCGCCATTGCAGGCCGGGCATTCGGTGTAGCTGCGGTAGCGCGACAGCAGCACGCGCACGTGCATCTTGTAGGCCTTGCTTTCGAGCCATGCGAAATAGCCCTTGATGCCGTACCAGTGCTTGCGGCCCTTCTTGCCGTCGCCGTTGATCACCCAGTGGCGCTGTTTGTCACTCAGGTCGCGCCAGGGCACGTCGAGCGGAACGGCGCCCGCGGGGGCGTGCTTTTGCATGTCGAGCTGGCATTCCTGGCCTGTCGCCGTCTGCCAGGGCTTGATGGCGCCATCGCCGAGCGACTTTGCGTGGTCGGGAATCACCAGATCGTAGTCCACGCCGATCACGCGGCCGAAGCCGCGGCAGGTTTCGCAGGCGCCCAGCGGCGAGTTGAACGAGAAATGGCTGGGCAGTGGATCCTGGTAGTCGATGTCGCAATCGGCGCAGTGCAGCGCAGCCGAGTAGCGCCATGTCGCCAGCGTCGCGCCCGCGTCGTCCTGCGCGTGGACTACCAGGTGTCCGCGCCCACCCTTCAGTGCCGCCTCCAGCGCTTCGCCCAGGCGCGCTTCTTCTGCGCCGGCAGCACGCAGACGGTCCTGGATCACCGTCAGTCGGGCATGCTGTGCCTTGCCCGGCTCCTCCAGGATGCGCACGTAGCCCTGCGCCTCGAGCAGGGTGCGCAGTTCCTTCTCGGGCAGGGTGGCGGGGCGCGCTACCTCGAAGCAGATCAGCAGCCGCGGGTCGCCCGCCGCTGCGGCGCGCTCATGCAGCGAGGCCTTGATCGAGGCCGGCGTGTCGCGCCGCACCTGCTGTCCGCAGCCGTGGCAATGCAGCTGCGCCGCGCGTGCAAACAGCAGCTTCAGATGATCGTTGATCTCGGTCATCGTGCCGACCGTGGAGCGCGAGGTGCGCACCGGATTGCTCTGGTCGATGGCGATGGCCGGCGGAATGCCCTCGATGCGATCGACCTGCGGCCGGTCCATGCGGTCGAGGAACTGGCGCGCATAGGGGCTGAAGGTTTCGACGTAGCGGCGCTGGCCCTCGGCATACAAGGTGTCGAAGGCCAGCGAGGACTTGCCCGAGCCGGAGACGCCGGTGATGACGGTCAGTTCGCCCAGTGGCAGGTCGAGATCGAGGTTGCGGAGGTTATTCTGGCGCGCGCCGTGGATGCGGATCGCGGCGGGGGCGGGGCGAAGCTTGGGCATGGCGGGATTCTAGCGTACCGCTGTATATGCATACAGCCCGGCGTGCAGTACCATCCTCAAGCGCCAGGCTTGATGTCATCAGGCGCGCAGAAGAACGCCGTTGCTTCGCGCGGCTTCAGGCGGCAACATCCTGCCGCACAAGGGGAGGGGGCTGGCATGAGTTTCAAGACCAGGGTCGGGTCGCTTGCGTCGTACGAGAAAGGCACGATCGAGCTCAACGACGATCTGAGGCACTACGCCTTTTCCAATATCTTCGAGGTCTGCAGCAAGTCCAGGCCCTACGAGCGGGTGATGGTGGTGTCCAATCTGGAGTACGCCGCCGAAGCCGTGCGGGCCGAAGGTACCTCGCCCTGGTATACGGCGCCGCACGATGAGTTCGCCATCGTGATGGACGGGGAGATCGAGTTCACCTTCTTCCAGCTGACCGACGCCGAGAAGCCCAGCCACAACAACGGTGCCTGCCGCCTGCAGGCCGATCCGCAGGGCAAGCGCATGGGGCACGTGACCGCGCGCCGTGGCCACCAGGTGCTGCTGCCACAGGGCGCGGCCTACCAGATGAAGTCGGCCAGCCCCGCCGTGACGCTGATCCAGACCTCGGCCGGACCCGAAAGCGTCGAGAAATGGTCCGAAATCTGCGTGCTGAAATGAGCGTCCGTTGCAGCGCCGGCATCACCGGGGAGACACCATGAACGCCGTGAGAATCGAAAATGTCCAGGTCATCGCCTCCGCACCCGATCCGGTGCTGGGCTATCGCAAGTTCACCTTCGGTGGGTTCAGTTTCGAGCGCGACGCCTACTTCGTCCACGTGCGCTGGCCGAAGGGCATGCACACCATCGAGGTCGATCGCTTCATGCGCGCGATGGTGCGCGACATCGGCTGGGGCTTCTTTTACGGCTGGATCTTCTTCGACGATGTGTTCGGCACGCAGAACCACTATGGCACCGTCGACATCTTTGCCGGAACGTACAGCAAGGGACATCGTGACACCGGCGTCGACTACCTCGAGACCTTCAACACCGACGACGTACGCGCGGCGTTCGAAACCATCTCGGTCAACTGGATCAACGAGGGCTACGATCCGCTGCGCGCGCCGATGGAAACCGGCTCGCCGCTGGGTCCCAAGACCCAGGAGGCCAAAGGTCCGCTGATCCGCGGCTTCGAACCGGCCCGCCGCATGATGGGCTTGCCGGGCGACGTGACCCCGCGATCCGATGCCAGCGGCCATCCGATCAACCGCGCCTTTGCCGACTTGTCCTACGACAAGCCGGTCATCGAGCCCGAGCCCGGTTTCGAGGGGAAGATCCATGCCTTCAACCTGTACGATCACATTGCACGTGCCGACATCACCTGGAATCCCTCGTTCACCTCGATCTCGCGCGCCTGCATCTGCTGCGTGACCAGCGAGGAACACATGCTGCCGGTGATCCACGGCAACGACCGCAACGAGTGGTTCATCCAGCTGACGGACGAGATCCACTGGAACATCCAGGACAAGAACACGGGCAATCCGCGCGGCCGGATCGTCATGCGATCCGGCGACGTCTGCGCCATGCCCGCCGACATCCGGCACCAGGGTTTCGCGCCGAAACGCTCGATGCTGATGGTGCTGGAGAACGGCACGCCGGGCCTCGACGAGAAGTACGCCAAGGGTGAACTGGAGCCGTTCCCGATTACGGCCAGTCGCTGGAAGAAGCCAGCTTCTGCATGAGTAATCCCCGGTTCCAGACCCAGCTCTTCATCAACAACGAGTTCGTCGATGCCATTGATGGCGGCACCATCGATGTGCTCAATCCCTTCGACAACTCGCTGCTCGCCAAGGTGGCCGAGGCCAGGCCCGCTGACATAGATCGTGCCGTGGTTGCCGCCCGCAAGGCCTTCCCGGCGTGGGCCGCGGTGTCGGCTTCCGATCGCGGCGTGTTGATCGGCAAGCTGGCCGATGCCATCGAGAAGGATCGCGACAACCTGGCGCTGATCGAGACCCTGGACACCGGACACCCCATCCGCGACACGCGCAATCTCGACGTGATGCGCACGGTGGCCACGTTCCGCTACTTCGCCGGCATGCCGGACAAGAACGAAGGCACCGTGATCCCGGTCGACACCGGCTTCCTGAACTACGTGACGCGCGTGCCGGTGGGTGTGGTCGGGCAGGTGGTGCCGTGGAATTTTCCGCTGATGTTCACCAGCTGGAAGCTCGGCCCGGCGCTGGCGGCCGGCAACTGCGTGGTGATGAAGCAGTCGGAGCTGACGCCGCTTTCCACCCTGCGCGTGGCAGAACTGGCGCGCGAGGTAGGCTTCCCGCCGGGCGTTATCAACATCGTGCCGGGATACGGGCATATCGCCGGCCAGTACCTGGCCGAGCACCGGGGCGTGGACAAGATCTCATTTACGGGCTCGACGGCCACCGGCCGCAAGATCGTGCAGGCCTCGGCCGGCAACCTCAAGCGCGTGCAGCTGGAACTCGGCGGCAAGGGCGCCAACATCATCTTCGAAGATGCCGACATCACCAATGCGGTGAACGGCTCCGCGTTCGCGATCTTCCACAACCAGGGGCAGGCCTGTATCGCAGGTTCGCGCCTGATGCTGCACGAGAAAATCGCTGATCGCTTCCTCGAGCAGTTTCTCAAGCTGGCCGCATCGATCAGGATCGGCAACCCGCTGGATCCGGCAACCGAGATGGGGCCGCTGACCTCACGCATGCACCAGGAGCGCGTGCTGGAGTTCTGCAAGGTGGCGCAGGCCGAGAAAGGGGAAATCCTGCTCGGCGGCAAGGCACCGGCGGCGGCGGAACTGCAGGCCGGCTGTTTCGTCGAGCCGACGGTGGTGCGGGCAAAGGTGGCCGACCGCGTGTGCCAGGAAGAAGTGTTCGGTCCCTTCGTCACGGTGTCCACCTTCAGGGACGATGCCGAAGTACTGGCCATGGCCAACGACACCCACTATGGCCTCGGCGGCGGACTGTGGACCAGCAACCTGCAACGTGCCCACCTGATGGCGCGGCACATGGAAACCGGCATGGTGTGGATCAACTGCTACAAGCGGTTTCACCCCGGCTCACCTTTCGGTGGCATCAAGGACTCCGGTTACGGTCGCGAGATGGGCCACTTCGCAATGCACGAGTACACCGAACCGAAATCGGTGTGGGTGAACTTCGATGCGAAGCTGCCGGTGTTCTACCCGCGCTGAGCAGACCTTCAGCCGCTCCACCCGCACTGCTGGCCCGCGTTCTTCTCTTCCAGCCAGCCCATCAGCGGCTGGAAGTAGTCGATGATGGCGCTGGCATCCATCTGGCGGGTGCCGGTGAGTTTTTCCAGCGTCTCCGGCCAGGGCTTGCTCGCCCCGGCCTGCAGCATTGCCCAGAAGCGCGCACCGGCCTCGGCATTGCCGGCCACCGAGCACTCGTGCAGCGGCCCCGTGAAGCCCGCCGCATCGCACAGCGCCTTGTGGAACTGGAACTGCAGGATGAACGAGAGGAAGTAGCGCGTGTAGGGCGTGTTGCCCGGGATGTGGTACTTCGCGCCCGGATCAAAATCTTCTTCGGTGCGGGCATTGGGCGGCGCCACGCCCTGGTATCTCTCGCGCAGTTCCCACCAGGCCTTGTTGTAGTCGGCCGGGGCGACCTCGCCCGAGAACACCTTCCAGCGCCACTGGTCCACCAGCAGGCCGAAGGGCAGGAAGGCGATCTTGTCGGCGGCCATTTTCATCTGTTCGTTGAGGGTGGCCTCGCGCGAGGGCCGCACCGCGTTGCCCAGGCCGATGCCAGCAAGGTAACCCGGCGTCACTGACAGCAGCACGGTGTCGCCAATGGCCTCGTGGAAGCCGTCATGTGCGCCGGCCTGGAAGAACACCGGCTGGTCCTTGTAGGCGAGGTCGTAATAGATGTGGCCCAGCTCGTGATAGATGGTGCCCAGTTCCTCCTCGGTGGGAATGATGCACTGCTTGATGCGCACATCCTCGCCGCCATCCATCTGCCAGGCGCTGGCGTGGCAGACCACTTCGCGGTCGCGCGGCCGGGTGAGCATGGAGCGATCCCAGAAACTTTCGGGCAGCTCGGGCATGCCCAGCGAGGTGTAGAAGGACTCGGCCTGGCGCGTCATGCGCACGGCATCGTATTTCTGTCGCACCAGTTCGCGGTCGAGGCTGGGACG
>DATKBK010000290.1:0-8255 GCA_035514045.1 Steroidobacteraceae bacterium
GTCGCGCGCACGCTGCAGGCGATTGCCGCGGCGCATGTGGTGGTACTGGTGCTCGATGCCCACCAGGGCATCGCCGAACAGGACGCTTCGGTGCTGGGCATCGCGCTGCAACGCGGCCGCGCCCTGCTGCTGGCGGTGAACAAATGGGACGGCATCCCCACCGACAAGCGCGATGCCGCGCGCAATGACCTCGCGCTGCGGCTGGATTTCGTGCCCTTCGCGCCCATTCATTTCATTTCGGCGCGCCATGGCACCGGCGTGGGTGAGCGGGCCACCGCAGCAGTGCGCGCCTTCGATGCCTCGATGCGCGAGATGTCCACGCCGCGCCTGTCGAAGGTGCTCGAGAAAGCGCTCGAGGCCCACCAGCCGCCGCTGGTGAAGGGCCGGCGCATCAAGCTGCGCTATGCCCACCAGGGTGGCAAGAACCCACCGCGCATCGTGATCCACGGCAACCAGACGCAGGACACGCCGGACTCCTACCGGCGTTACCTGTCGGGTGTATTTCGTGAGGCCTTCGACCTCTACGCCTGCCCGGTGGTGCTGGAGCTGCGCACCGATGCCAATCCGTTCGGCAATCGCGAGCAGCGCGAGGCTGCCGAGCGCAAGCTGCGGGCGAAGAAGAAGGGTGGGCAGCAGAACACCGCGCGTCGCGTGGCGCGCAAGAAAGTCGCGACGGGCAAGTCCACCGGACGGCGGCCGAAGCGTTAGCTGGCACAGCGAACGGAAGCGGATGGGTCAGCGGCTCGTGGTCCCGGCAACCGGCGCCAGGAACAGGCCCGGGTCCACCGAGGCGCCATTGAGCATCACGCCGAAATGCAGATGAGCGCCGGTGACGCGCCCCGTAGCACCCACCTTGCCGATGGGCTGCCCGGTGGTCACCTGGTCGCCCTTCTTCACGTCATAGGCTGAAAGGTGGCAGTACAAGGTCACGAAGCCGCTGCCGTGATCGATGATCACGGTGCCACCATTGAAAAAGAAATCACCGGTGTCGAGCACCACGCCAGCGGCCGGCGCCACGATCTGTGCGCCGGTGGGAGCGGAGATATCCATGCCCGAATGCGGATTGCGTGACTGGCCATTAAAAACGCGGCGCGAGCCATAAGAGTCGCTGCGCGGACCCGGCACTGGCTGGCGCAGGGTAAAGGTGGCGGGCTGTGCCGCGCTGAAGCTGTCGTATGAAACCCGCAGGCGCACGGTCTCGGTTTCCACCCGTGCCGCGTCCTGCGGCGACAGATCGACCTGGCCCGGCGCCACGGTGAGGCGCTGCTCGCGATACTTTTTCGCTGTGACCTTCACGGGCAACGCCCGTTTCGCTCCGGCCGCATCAGTAACCTGCAGCGTGTAGTCACCGGGCTCAACGGCCAGCGCCACGCCAACCACGGCCTTGTAGCGGCCAGCATCTGCGGTCACCAGTACTGCGCGGTCCTGGAACAGCGCTTTGGGCGCAGGACCGCTGGCGTCGCCCAGATCCACCACCACCACGCCGCCCGGCACGCCATTGGTACGCGGCAGCGCCGCAATTGCAGGGGCTACAAGCACTGCCGCCGCGATCAGAAGGACCAATTGTCTACGCATGGCGGAATGTTACACCTCGTTACAAAACCCCGGCTGAACCTCGCCGTCGGAGCGTGATTTCGTGGATACTGGCTGCCTCATCCATGGAGGATCGCCCCGTGAAAACTGCCTTGTTGTTCGCCGCCGCGCTGCTGGTGCTCGCTGCCGCCTTGCCTGCCACCGCCCCTGTAGCCACGGCCCAGTCGAAGGCGACCGCCTGTCCCGCCTTCCTCGACCACGAATTCCGCAAGCTTCACTCCTCGCAGCAGGTGAACCTGTGCAAGGAGTTTGCGGGCAAGCCCATGCTCATTGTGAACACCGCCAGCCATTGCGGCTTCACCGGACAGTTCGCCGGCCTGGAGGCCGTGCACAAGAAATACAAGGACCGCGGCCTCGTGGTCGTAGGCTTCGCCTCGAATGACTTCAACCAGGAAGCCAAGGACGAGGCCGTATCCGCCGAGATCTGCCTGCAGAACTTCGGCGTGACGTTCACGATGATGGCGCCGCAAAGCGTGAAGGGCGCAACTGCCAACCCGGTCTTCAAGGAACTGGCGCGCCAGAGCAGCGAGCCCAAGTGGAATTTCAACAAGTACCTGGTAACCGCCGACGGCAAGGTGACCCAGTATTTCGCCAGTGCCGTCACGCCCGAGTCGGCGGAGTTCACCGGTGCCGTCGAAAGCCTGCTGAAGTAGGGCAGCGCCCGTTATTCACCCGATTCGCGCGAGCGCAGCTGCGTGCGCCGCGCGGGTCGTCCCACCAGATCCAGGAAGCTGTTGAACACGGATTCGGCCTGCGGCTGCATGCCCGCAATCTGACTGGCCGTGGCCGCGCGAATCGCCTCAGCGTCGTGGCCCAGTCCCGCCGCTTCAAGCTCCTCCCGATAGGCGGGAATCGTCAGCCAGCGCTCGATCATCGGCGCGTCGGCCTCGAGGTGAAATTGGAAGCCATAGGCTGAGCTGCCCCAGCGGAAGGCCTGCTGTTCGCAGGTGTCCGTGCGCGCCAGCTGCACCGCACCCGCCGGCAGTCCCCAGGTGCAGCCATGCCACTGGAACACCGGCGCGCGCTCGCCCATCGACGCCAGTACCGGATCACTGCGACCCTCCGGCGTGGTGAGCAGGTCGTACCAGCCTATCTCGTGACGCTCATGGCGGCGCACCGGTCCACCGAGCACATGGGCCAGCAACTGCGCGCCCAGACAGATTCCCAGCACCGGCTTGTCCTGCCGCAGTGCCGCCTCGATGGCGCGCAGCTCGGTGGTCAGATGCGGGTAGCGGTGCTGGTCCTCCACATTCATCGGTCCGCCCAGCACGATCAGGCCGCGGTAGCGATCGACGTTGGGCTGCGCATCCGGATCGCGCTGGAAATTGTGGAAGCGGATGCGATGCCCGCGCGCGCGGATGCGTGCGTCCAATGTACCCAGCGGCTCGGCGGCCACATGTTGAAACACCAGCAGGCGCGACATTGTCTACTGGCGCCGGCCCGTGACCGTGGCACGCAGCACGCCGCGCTTCAGTCGCGCCTCGATGGCATCGCCCGGCTGCGCTTCGGCGGCGTCCTGCAACGTCCGGCCATCTGCGCCGGTGACGATGGCATAGCCACGTTCCAGCGTGGCCAGCGGACTGATGGCGTCCAGGCCGCGCTGCGCCAGCAACAGGCGCTGCCCGGTGCGCGCGAAGGCGTTGTCCCAGGCGCGACGCAGGCGCAGGTCCAGCTCGTCCAGGCGCTGGGTCTGCTGCTGCAGGCGGCTGCCGGGATGCGCGCGTGCCAGCCGATCTGACAACGTGACGAAGCGCTCGCTCGCCAGCGACAGCCGCTGCGTCATCAGCTGGCGCAACCGACCCGTCGTCGCATTCAGCGTGGCCAGCAGAACGCGCCGGTCAGGGACCACCAGCTCAGCCGCTCCAGATGGTGTTGGCGCGCGCACGTCGGCGGCGAAGTCAGCAATGGTGAAGTCGATCTCGTGCCCCACGCCGGTCACCACCGGCACCGCGGCGCGCCGGATGGCGCGCGCCACACGCTCATCATTGAAGCACCACAGGTCCTCGATCGACCCGCCACCGCGCGCCAGGATGATCACGTCGATATCGCTGCGCGCCGATGCCGCATCCAGTGCCGCCACGATGGACTCCGTGGCCGCCGCGCCCTGCACCGGTGTCGGAATCACCAGCACCGCGGCCGGCGGAAACCGCCGCGCCAGGATATGCAGCACGTCGCGCACCGCCGCGCCGGTGGGCGAGGTCACCACCGCGATGCGCTTTGGCATCACCGGCAGCGGCCGCTTCAGCGCGGCATCAAACAGTCCTTCGGCTGCCAGCTTTTCCTTCAGCCGTTCGAACTCGCGCTTCAGCGCACCTTCGCCGGCATCGGTCATGGTCTCGGCGATCAGCTGGTAGTCGCCGCGCGCCTCATACAGGCTGACCCGCCCGCGCAGCAGCACCTGCTGGCCATCCTTCGGCCGAAAGCCGGTGCGCAGGTTGGCCGAACGGAACATCGCGCAGCGGATCTGCGCGTTGCGATCCTTCAGCGTGAAGTACCAGTGGCCCGAGGCCGGCGAGGAGAAGTTGGAAAGCTCTCCTTCCACCCACAGCGCCGGCAGGCCGGATTCCAGCAGCAGTCGCGCCTCGGCATTGAGGCGTCCCACGGTATAGATGTCGCGCTCGGCACGGGCGTTCATGGCGCAAGTCTAGAGCATGGTGGCCGAATCCGATCCTGGCGGTGGCGGGATTTAACCCCGTCCCGCCGGCTGGTTCGTAAGCCATGGGTGTAGAGTTGCGCAACCACAATGGGAGCAGCCATGCGGCGCGGAATCCAGTTACTGATGGTATGGCTCGCCGTATGGTCGGTGCCTGGCCTTGCAGCCTCGCCGGTGCCCGAACCCTTGCAGCCCTGGCAGGACTGGGTGCTGCGGGGCCAGGAATTCCGTGCCTGTCCCTTCCTGGCCACGCGTCCGCCAGGCACCGCCACCTCGCATGTCTGCGCCTGGCCCGGCGCGCTGACGCTTGATCTGACTGCCGGGGGCGGTCGGTTCAGCCAGCGTTGGCAGGTGCAGGCCGACAGCTGGGTACGGCTGCCCGGCAGCATCGAGCACTGGCCGCGCGAGCTGCGCCTGAATGGCGGCGCTGCGGCCGTGGTGGCACGTGAAGGTGTTCCACAATTGCGCCTGGGTGCGGGCACCCATGAGATATCGGGCCGCTTCGTGTGGAGCGTGCGTCCCGAGCAACTGGCCGTGCCCCCCGCGACGGCGATGATCCAGCTGACCCTGGATGGCCGGACCGTGGCGCAACCCGAGCACTCCATTGGCGCCGTCTGGCTGGGCCAGCGGCGCGCCGCCGTGGAGCGCGACCAGCTCGACCTCGAGGTCTATCGCCTGCTGCGCGACGACATCCCCGCGGTATTGCTCACCCGCATTGCACTGACTGTCTCCGGCGCCGGCCGCGAGGTGCTGCTGGGACCCGTGCTGCCCACCGGCTTTGTACCGCTGGCGCTTGAGGGCGACCTGCCCGCGCGGCTGGAAAACGATGGCCGCCTGCGCGTGCAGCTGCGTCCCGGTCGTTTCACGCTCACGCTCGAGGCGCGCGGTGCGGCAGTGGCCGCAACCATCGCGCGGCCAGAGGCCGCAGCACCCTGGCCCGCCGAAGAAGTGTGGAGCTTCGAAGGTGTCGACCGCCTGCGCGTGGCAGCGGTGGAGCAGGCAGAGAGCATCGACCCCGCGCAGGCCAATGTGCCGGGCGAATGGCGGGCCTGGCCCGCCTTCCGCATGCCGGCAGCCGCAGCGCTCACCGTGGTCGAGCGCAGCCGCGCGCTGGCCAATCCCGATGACAACCAGCTGCAGCTGTCGCGCCAGGTCTGGCTGGACTTCAACCACGACGGCTACACCATGACCGATGCGATCAGCGGCCGGCTGAATCGCGACTGGCGCCTGGACATGGCGCCGCCATATCTGCTCGAAAGCGCGAGCGCGCATGAGCAGAACCTGCTGGTCACAGTAGGCGAGGGCGATGCGTCCGGAATCGAACTGCGCGATCGGGATCTTTCGCTCTCGGCCACCGCCCGCGTCGAGGGCGCTCGCGCCAGTCTGCCGGCCACCGGCTGGTCCACGCGCTTCGAGAGCGCCGGTGGCACCTTGCATCTGCCGCCCGGTCATCGGCTGCTGGCTGCACCCGGCGCCGATCATGCCTACGGTTCGTGGCTGAACCGCTGGGGCCTGTGGAACCTGTTCGGCGTGCTGGTGGTGATCGTACTGGCACACTGGGTTGCCGGGCCGGCGGTCGCGGCGATGGCCGCAGTGGCGCTGGTGCTGCTGTATCAGGAAGCCCCGGTGATGATCTGGCTGTGGGTGAATGTCATCGCCGCCATCGCACTGCTGCGCGCCGCGCCCGAGGGCCGGCTGCGCGCCGCCGTGGCGCGCTACCGCGTGGTCAGCTTCGCCCTGCTGGTGCTGGCGCTGCTGCCGCTGTTGATCGGACAGCTGCGGCTGGCCATTTATCCGCAACTGGACGCGCCCCACTACGGCTTCGGCGCCCTGATTGATCGCTCGTTCGGCTTCGGCGCGGGAAAGGCGGCGGCGGAGCAGGTACGGGCCGAACGCATGGAGCAGGACATGGCGGTGCTCGCGGCGCCAGCCGCTCCGCCAGACGCCTCGCGCGAGAGGGAGATGGCCGCCGATGGCGACGCAGCCAACCTCGAAGAAGTGCAGGTCACTGGTAGCCGTGTGCAGTTCGCCAGCGTCTCCAACCGCTACGCCGCCGGCACGCTGCTGCAGTCCGGTCCCGGCGTGCCCAACTGGCGCTACAACAGCTACGACTTCGGCTGGTCCGGCCCGGTGGAACCCGGCCAGAGCGTGCGCTTCGTCTGGATCGGTCCGCTGGGCATGGGGTTGTGGCGCATCCTCGGTGTGCTGGCCACGGCGCTGTTCGCGTTGCTGCTGGCGCGCGCGGCGTTCGGCTTTCCCCTGAATTTCCCCGGCATGCCAGCCTCCGTGCGTCGCCTGCTGGCCCGTGGCACTGGTGGCGTGGCGCGAGTTGCCAGCGCAGTTGCCGCAGCAGTGCTGCTGCTCGCCTCCGCCGACCGCGCCCACGCACAGGCCTTCCCCACGCCAGAAATGCTCAACGAGCTGCGCACCCGTCTCACCGAACCCCCGGCTTGTCGCGGCAGCTGCGCCGAAATCGTGTCCGCCACCGTGCGCGCCACTGCCGATCGCCTCGAGGTCGACCTCTCGGTCAGCGCGCTGGCCGACGTGGCCGTTGCGCTGCCCCAGGCCGGCGACCGCTGGCAACTGGAGCGGGTCGTGATCGATGGCCGCGCCGCGCCCTTCGTGCTGCGCGAATCCGACGCCACGGCGTGGCTGCCGCTTGAGCGTGGCGCGCATACGCTGCGTCTGTCCGGCCGGCTGGCCAATGCCGAGACCATCCAGCTGGGTTTCCCGCAGTCGCCGCGTGCCATCAGCGTCAGCGCCACGGGCTGGGAGCCTGCAGGCATCAGCAATGGCCGGCTGCTGTCAGGCTCGCTGGAGTTGATTCGCCGCCGCGCCGCCGGCGCTGCCGGCCCCAGTGCCGGTGCAGGCCCCGCTGATCTTGCGCCCAGCGAGTTCGCACCCTTCGTCCGCCTGACCCGCACCTTTCGCCTCGATCTCGAGTGGGAGCTGCAGAACTACGTGGAGCGCATCGCGCCGCGCGCCGCGCCGTTGCAGGTGACCATTCCGCTGCTGCCCGGCGAGTCCGTGCTCACCGCTGGCGCCGAGATCGTGGGCAACGACATCACCGTCGCGCTGGCGCGCGGCGAGCATGGCTTCTCCTGGCAGTCGCGCCTGGCGCGCAGCGAGTCTATTGCACTGACGCTCCCCGCCGATGCGGCGCGCAGCGAGCGTTGGGTATTCGCGGTCGGTCCGGAATGGCATCTGTCGTTCGAGGGCTTCCCGCCCTCGCTGCCCGAGAACGACTCGGGCCAGTGGATCTACCATTTCATCCCGCGCGCTGGCGAGACGCTGAACCTCACCATCACCCGTCCCGCACCGGCACCCGGACGCACGCTGGCCATCGACTCCGTCGCGTACCACAACGAGTACGGCAAGCGCTCGGTCAACGGCTCGCTGCAGCTGCAATATCGCAGCACCCAGGGCGGTCGCCACACCATCGCCCTGCCGGCCGACCTGCGCGTGACGCAGGTGCTGATCGACGGACAGTCGGTGCCCGTGCGCCCCGATGGCGGCCAGCTCCCGCTGGCGCTGCTGGCCGGCTCGCACAGCGTGCAGATCGACTGGGGCGCACCGCGCGGCGCGGGGTTCCTGTCGCGCCCGGATGCGATCGACCTTGGCGCCCCGGCCAGCAACATCACCACCAGCATCACGTTGCCGCAGGATCGCTGGCCGCTGATCGCCCGCGGTCCCGGCGTCGGCACCTCGATCATCTACTGGGGCGAGCTGGTGATCTTCGCGCTGGTGGCCTTCGGGCTGTCGCTGTGGCGCCGTTCGCCGCTGAAATTCCACCAATGGCTGCTGCTCGGGTTGGGGCTGTCCACGTTGTCCTGGCCTGTGTTCGCCGTCGCTGCCGCGTGGCTGATCGCCATGCGCTGGCGCGAAGACTGGAACCACGCTGGCATCCCGCGTCTGAACTTCCACAGCGTGCAGGTGCTGCTCGCCATCCTGACCGTGGTCGCGCTGACCAGTCTGGTGTTCTCCGGCATCCGCTATGGCCTGCTGGCCA
>DATKBK010000291.1:0-5410 GCA_035514045.1 Steroidobacteraceae bacterium
ACACGGAGTTCGCCGACGATGAGTCCGGCGCCAGGCTCACATTGAAGAGCTGACGCCGTAGCGGGCGCTCTAAGGGCTAGACAGAACAGCTGCACCGGCAGCGGCAACCTGGCCGTCCTGGCTGGACTGCACGCCGGACACCCCGATGCTGCCCACGATTTCCCCCTCCAGCACGAGGGGCACGCCGCCCTCGACCGAAGTGATTCCCGGCAGCGACATCATGTTCACGCGCCCGGCAAGCACCGAGTCTTCCAGCAGCTTGGTGGGACGCTTGAACATCAGCGCCGTGCGGGATTTTTCCTGGGCGACCATGATCGAGCCCAGCTGGGCACCGTCGGCACGCTCCAGGTAGAGCAGATTGCCGCCGTGGTCGTGGACGGCGATCACGACGGTCCAGCCCTCGGCAACGGCCTTGGCGGAGGCAGCAGCGGCCACCTTCTTCGCGTCGGCCAGGGACAGGGTCTTGCGCATCAGCATGGGAGTTCGTCCTTTTCGTTTGCCCAGGTCAATCTTCAGCTGCGCGCCTGGCGCGTCTTGTGCCCGCGCCGCCAGCTGTGCAGGATGAATTCGGTGTAGCCATTGGGCTGATCGCGGCCGTTGAAGATCAGCTCGCTGGCGGCCTGGAAGGCGACGCTGGCGGCAGGATCAGGCGCCATCGGCTGGTACTTCGCATCCGCGGCATTCTGGCGGTCGACCACGGCAGCCATGCGCGCCAGCGTGGCGCGCACCTGGCTCTCGCTGCACACGCCATGGTGCAGCCAGTTGGCCACATGCTGGCTCGAGATGCGCAGCGTGGCGCGGTCTTCCATCAGGCCCACGTCGTTGATGTCGGGCACCTTCGAACAGCCCACGCCCTGATCGATCCAGCGCACCACGTAGCCGAGGATGCCCTGGATGTTGTTATCCAGCTCACGCTGGATGCCGGCGGCATCGGGCAATGCCGAGGCCAGCGGCGGCGTGAGCAGCGCGTCGATTCCGGGCACCACCCCAGTGGCGAGGCCCGCCTGCACGGTGGCAACGTTGACGCGGTGGTAGTGCAGCGCATGCAATGCAGCGGCGGTGGGCGAGGGGACCCAGGCCGTATTGGCGCCGGCCTCGGGGTGCGCGATCTTGGTCGCGAGCATATCGGCCATGCGGTCGGGCATTGCCCACATGCCCTTGCCGATCTGGGCACGGCCGGAGAACCCCATCGCCAGGCCAATCTGCACATTGCGCTTTTCATAGTCGCGGATCCACGGTTGCATCTTGACCGCCTCTTTCGGCAGTACGGGACCCGCCTCCATGCAAGTGTGGATCTCATCGCCGGTGCGATCGAGAAAGCCGGTGTTGATGAACACAATGCGGTGGCGCGCGGCCGCAATGCAGGCGGCCAGATTGGCGCTGGTCCGGCGCTCCTCATCCATCACGCCCATCTTGACCGTGTGGCGGGCGAGGCCGAGCAGGTCCTCGACGCGATCGAACAGATCATTGGCGAGGGCCACTTCGGCCGGGCCATGCATCTTGGGCTTGACCACGTAGATCGAGCCGGCCCTGCTGTTGCGCCGTGCGCCTTTCACGTCGTGCACGGCAATCGCCAGCGTGACGCAGGCATCGAGCAGCGTCTCGTACACCGGCGCGCCGTCGAAACGCACCGCGTCGCTCACCATATGGTGGCCGACATTGCGCACCAGCATCAGGCTGCGACCGGGCAGGGAGAGCTCGCCCTGCCTGCTGAGGTAGCGACGATCCTGGTTGAGGCGGCGGGTGATGGTGCCATCGCCCTTGGCGACGTTGGCGGTCAGGTCGCCCTTCATGAGGCCCAGCCAGTTGCGATAGATGACGGTCTTGTCTGCGGCGTCAACCGCGGCCACCGAATCCTCGCAGTCCATGATGGCGGTCACGGCCGCCTCGATCACCAGATCGGCGATGCCGGCGGCATCGCCGGCGCCAATGCGATGCGCCCGATCGATGAGGATCTCGACGTGCAGGCCGTTGTTTCGCAGCAGCACGGCCTCTGGTGCCTCGGCTCCACCGCGCCAGCCGACGCAGCGGGCCGGATCGGAGAGGCCGGTGGTGGCGCCGTCGGCGAGTTTCACCTGCAGCCGGCCGTCGTCGATCGCATACGCGGTGGCATGGGCGTGGCTGCCGCCCTTCAGGGGCGCCATTTCATCCAGGAAGGCGCGGGCATAGGCGATCACGCGCGCGCCGCGCGCCGCATCGTAGCCTTTCGCGGCCGGGTCGATGGGCAGCACTGCATCGGTGCCGTAGAGCGCATCGTAGAGACTCACCCAGCGCGCGTTGGCCGCATTGAGCGCATAGCGGGCGTTGTCCACCGGCACCACCAGCTGCGCGCCGGCCACGTGGGCGATCTCCGGATCGACATTGGCCGTATCGATGCACACGCCCGCCGGCTCGGGCACCAGGTAGCCGATGTTGTGCAGGAATTGCGCATGGGTGCGGACCTCGAAGGCCTGGCCCTTGTGCTCACGCCACCAGGCATCAATGGCCACCTGCAGCTCGTCGCGCTGCGCGAGCAAGGCCCGGTTACGCGGTGTGAACTCGGCCGCGATGGCCTCGAACCCGGACCAGAAGCGAGCCGCATCAACACCGGTGCCAGGCAGCGCCTCGTTGTCGATGAATGTCTTCAGGCCGACATCGATGGCCAGCCGGCCAGGCTTCACGGTATCGCTCACTGCGCGCCCACCCCAAAAGTCATAGACTCGAAGCATTCTAACCAATAGATGGGGCGGTGGCAGGATGGCAACGGTTCGGGACGAGACCCTGGAGCTGCTGCGGAGGCTGGGAATACGGCGGATCTTCGGCAATCCGGGCTCCACTGAACTACCTTTCTACCGTGATTTTCCCGCTGATTTCACCTATGTGCTGGGGCTGCAGGAGTCGGTGGTGGTGGGCATGGCCGACGGGTTTGCGCAAGGTTCGCACAATGCCGCACTGGTCAATCTGCACTCCGCGGTAGGCGTGGGCCATGCGATGGGCAACATCTTCACGGCGTTCCGCAATCGCACGCCGCTGGTGATCACGGCCGGACAGCAGGCGCGCTCGCTGCTGCCGCTGGAGCCCTTCCTGTTTTCCTCCCAGCCCACCGAACTGCCCCGGCCCTACGTCAAGTGGGCCATCGAGCCGGCCCGTGCTGCGGATGTGCCGCGGGCGATCGAGCGCGCGTATCACATCGCCATGACGCCACCGCGCGGACCGGTGTTCGTGTCGATCCCGATCGACGACTGGGACGCCGACTGCGAGCCGCTGCTGCCGCGCGCCGTGGCGGCGGCACAGCGCGCCGATGCTGCTGCGCTGGCGCGACTGGCGGGGTGCCTGGGCAACAGCCAGCGGCCGGTTTTCGTGGTCGGTGCCGCGGTGGATCGTGACCGTGCCTGGGATGATGTGGTACGGCTGGCCGAGCAGCATGGCGCGGTGGTGTGGGCCAGTCCGCTCATCGGTCGCTGCGGCTTCCCGGAGAATCACCCGTTGTTTGCCGGCTTTCTGCCGGCCTTCCGCGAACAGATCTGTCAGCGGCTGGTCGGACACGATCTGTTGCTGGCCATCGGCGCGCAGGTGTTCAACTATCACGCGGAAGGGCCGGGCCCGTTCGTTCCCGACGGCCTCGCCGCATTCCAGATCACCGAGGACCCCGACTGGGCCGCCGCGGCAGCGGCGGGTGAGTCCATCGTCGGTGGCGTGGGTGCAGCGCTGCGGGAACTGGCAGCGATCCGGCGGCCGGGCCCACCGGCCACGCAGCAGGGACGCACCGTTGCGGCGCGCCTGCTGCTGGCCGATCCGCTCACCGATGCGCTGCTGCTGCAGACGCTGGCCGAGCTGCGCGCACCCGATTCCATTGTGGTGGAAGAAGCTCCCAGCACACGCGAGGCCATGCACGATCACCTGCCGATCCTGCGGCCGGAGACTTTTTACACCTGCAGCAGCGGCGGCCTGGGTCATGCGCTCCCCGCAGCAGTGGGCATTGCGCTGGCGCGGCCTGGCAGTCGGGTCATCGCGCTGCTGGGTGACGGTTCGGCCATGTATTCCATCCAGGCGCTGTGGAACGCAGCGCAGCTGAACCTGCCCATTACCGCGGTGATCGTGAACAACGGCCGCTACGAGGCGCTGCGGCATTTCGCGCAACGCTTTGGCCTCGGCGAGCCGGTGGGCATCCAGCTGCCCGGCATCGATTTCGTGCAGCTGGCCCAGGCGCAGGGCTGCCAGGCCGTGCGTGTCACCCGTGCGGCCGATCTGCACGGCGTGCTGCGCGCTGCGCTGAGCGCGGCGAGTCCCACGCTGGTGGACGTACAAGTCAGCTGACTAGGCTAGAATCGCGCCACTTTTTCCGCATTGACCAGTGGGGGTTTTCCATGTCCAAAAAGTCCAGGAACAAGATAGCCATCCGCTGGGTGGTGGTGGCTGTCGTCGTACTGGGCCTGCTGTACTGGGTCTTCCACCTGCCTTCGGTCGGCAATCCGGCGATCCCCACCGATGCCGCGAGCATCGCGCGCGGGGCCTATCTCTACAATGCCGCCGGCTGCGGCAGTTGCCACCAGGAAGACGACGCCACGGGGCCGACCGGGGGGCATGAGCTCGAGTCGCCATGCGGCGGCAGCTTCTTTGCACCGAACATCACGCCCGATGACGCAACCGGCATCGGTGGCTGGACGGGTCGCGACTTCCTGCGCGCGGTCAAGCATGGCCGCAGTCCGGGGGGCGGGTTCTACTGGCCGGCCTTCCCGTATCGTACCTACAGGAACATGACGGATCAGGACGTGCTCGACGTGGGGGCCTATCTGATGTCGCTGCCGGCGATCCGCAACGACGTGCCCGATCACGATCTGCCGGGTTGGCAGTTCAGCGGGATGATGGCGGGCTGGAGCATCATGGCGAATCTGCTCGAGGGAACGCCGCCGGCTGTGCCGAACGATCCGCAGATCCAGCGCGGCGCCTATCTTGCGCGCGCGCTCGGCCACTGCGGCGAATGCCACACGCCGCGCAACAGCCTCGGCATGATGCAGCTTGCGCAGGAATTCAAGGGATCGGAATTGGTGCGCGTCGACACCAGCCCCACAGGCCTTGCGAGCTGGACCGATGGTGACTTCCTGGGGCTGCTGCAGCTGGGCATGACGGCCAGCTTCGATTTCGTCGGCGGTGAAATGGCCAAAGTCGTCGAGCACACGAGCCAGTTGAGCGAGGAAGACCAGCTAGCCTATACCGCGTTCTTCCTCAGAAAGTCCGAGTGAATCGCCAGCAACGACTATAACTGAGGCAATAAAAAGGCCGGAAGTCCACCAAGGGAGCTTCCGGCCGTGGCGCGGCGATAAAAGCGCCGCGCCCTTCGCGACTAGAGCGGCGGGCCCCGGTAGGAATCGTGGCAACTGCCACAGGCGCGGCCAATGCCTGCCAGCGCGGTCCGCGTGGCCTCCGCGTC
>DATKBK010000292.1:0-11343 GCA_035514045.1 Steroidobacteraceae bacterium
GATAAAACAGCTGCTTATGGCTTGAACCTGTGAATCGGTCCTCTTGTCTGCAGCGCTGTTGCTTCCCTCGCGAAAGCGTTGCTTTTACATCTACAGGTGATGCTGGTAGGCTACCTCCACGCCAATTGCGTGTGGTGCAAACAACAAATGCGCCAGCTTCTGTCCAAACCAAGGAGTTTATTAATGATCAAGTCTCGTATCGCCGCGGCAGCGGCTTTGCTGGCGGTTGCCGGCGCTGCGAATGCAGACATGTCGGTCACGGCCGCATGGGTCAGCGAGTATGACTGGCGCGGTATCCAGCAGACGCAGGGCCACGATGCGTTGCAGCTGAGCGGCACCTACTCGCATGACAATGGCTTCTATGCCGGTCTGTGGGGCAGCTCGCTGATTCAGGACGCCGAGATCGACGTGTTTGCCGGCTTCGCTGGTGACATCGGCGACACGGGCATGGGTTTCGACCTGGGCCTGAACTACTACACCTACACGAACACCGGCACGGACGCGAACTTCCTCGAAGCCTACGCTGGCGTCAGCTACGGCATGGTCGGTGGCAAGGTGTGGTGGTCGCCTGAGTTCGGCGGCGACGGTGGCGATCCGGCCTTCTACGTCGAGGGCAACGCGACCATTCCGCTGGCCAGTGGCTTCAGCTTGCTGGCGCATGTCGGCTATAGCACCGGTGACGGCATCGAGCTGTACTACGGCAATGATGACAGCTACGTCGACTGGTCCGCCGGTGTCGGCTACGACGTCGGCAACTTCTCGACCTTCGTGAAGTACATCGACGGTACCGATGTCGCTTCTGGTGCCGACGAGCTCAGCCGCGTCGTGTTCGGCATCTCGACCACCCTGCCCTGGGGCGAGTGATCGGGTCAGCCTCACGGCTGATTGCCTGGCCTGACGGCTGAAGCAATGACAAAGGCCCGGTGCGCAAGCGCCGGGCCTTTTCTTTGTCAGGCTGCGGCTTTCAGCACCTTGCCCAGCGTCTCGACCAGCTGGTCGATCTGGGCCTTCTCCATGATCAGCGGCGGCGACAGCGCCGTGATATCCCCGGCCGCCCGCACCAGGATGCCGGCCTCGAAGGCTTTCAGGAACACCTCGAACCCGCGCTTGCCGGGTGCGCCCGCGATGGGCTCGTATTCGATGCCCGCCACCAGCCCGTAGTTGCGGATGTCGGTGACATGCGGCAGTCCCTTGAGGCTGTGCACGGCCTGCTCCCAGTAGGGGGCGAGATCCTTCACCCGCTGGAAGATGCCTTCCTTCTCGTAGATGTCGAGCGTGGCGATGCCCGCCGCGCAGGCGGTGGGATGGCAGGAATAGGTGTAGCCATGGAACAGCTCGATGGCAGTTTCCGGCCCGGTCATGAAGGCATCGTGGATTTCCTTCTTCACGATCACCGCACCCATGGGCACCGCGCCGTTGGTCAGGCCCTTGGCGCAGGTGATGAGGTCCGGCGTGACGCCGAATTCCTGCGCGCCGAAGGCCGAGCCGGTACGGCCGAAGCCGGTGATGACCTCGTCGAAAATCAGCAGGATGCCGTGCTTCGTGCACAGCTCGCGCAGGCGCTGCAGGTAGCCTTTTGGCGGCACCAGCACGCCGGTGGAGCCGGCAATGGGCTCGACAATGACCGCCGCGATGCTGGAGGCATCGTGCAGCGCGACCAGCCGTTCCAGCTCATTGGCCAGTTCCGCACCGTGCTCGGGCTGGCCCTTCGAGAAGGCATTCTTCGCCGGATTGTGGGTGTGGGACAGGTGATCGACGCCGGGGATCATGGCCGCGCCCCAGGCTTTGCGGTTGGCCACCATGCCGCCCAGCGTGGTGCCGCCCAGGTTCACCCCGTGGTAGCCACGCTCGCGGCCGATCAGGCGGGTGCGGGTGGCCTCGCCCTTCAGCCGCTGGTACTGCAGGGCGATCTTCAGGGCCGTGTCGACGGCCTCGGAGCCGCTGTTGACGAAGAACACATGGTCGAGCCCGGCGGGCGCCAGCTGCTTCACCTTGTTGGCGAGGTCAAAGGCCTGCGGATGGCCCATCTGGAAGGGCGGGGCGAAGTCCATCTGGTCCAGCGAGTTGGCCACCGCCTGGGTGATCTCGCGGCGGCCGTGGCCGGCGTTCACGCACCACAACCCTGCCACGCCATCGAGGATCTGCCGGCCATCGGCGGTCCAGTAGTGCACGCCCCTGGCATGCGAGAGCAGGCGCGGGTTGGCCTTGAAGTGCCGGTTGGCGGTGAACGGCATCCAGTGGGCTTCGAGCTCCTCGCGGGTCAGGGCGCGGGGGGCAAAATCTTCGGGGCGGGCATTCATGGCAGCTCCAGTCTGGATTAATCGTGAATGATAAGAAAAGTTGACAGGGGCGGCGATACATACCGAAATAACCGGCCCTTCTTGATGCTCCCATGACTGCAACCACTCCTATTGACTGGCATCGGCGCGCGGACCTCTGGCGGCCCCGCGACGGCGTGTACATCGACGGCCGGTTCCGGCCCGCCGCCTCCGGCCTGACCTTTGACGCCATCAGCCCGGTTGACGGTCGCTTGCTGGCCCGGGTGGCCGCGGGTGATGCGGCGGATGTGGATGCGGCCGTGACCAGCGGCCGGGCCGCGTTCGCGCGGGGCGACTGGTCGGGGCGGGCGCCCAAGGCACGCAAGGCGGTGCTGCTGCGCCTTGCCGACCTCATCCGCGCGCATGGCGAAGAGCTGGCTCTCACAGAGACACTGGACATGGGCAAGCCCATTGCCGACGCGCTGGCGGTGGATGTGCCTTCCACCGCCAACTGCATCCAGTGGTTCGGCGAGGCCGTCGACAAGGTGTATGGCGAAGTGGCGCCGACTGACGCTGCCGCGCTGGCGCTGGTCACCCGCGAGCCGCTGGGCGTGGTGGGCGCCATTGTGCCGTGGAACTTCCCGATGATCATGGCGGCCTGGAAGCTCGGGCCCATCCTGGCGGCTGGCAACTCGGTGGTGCTGAAGCCCTCGGAGAAATCGCCGCTGACGGCGCTGCGGCTGGCGGAGCTGGCGGTGGAAGCAGGGCTGCCGACCGGCGTGTTCAACGTGGTGCCCGGCTACGGGCACACGGCAGGCAAGGCGCTGGCCCGGCATCCGGATGTGGATGGCATCGGCTTCACCGGCTCCACCGCCACCGGCAAGCAGATCATGGTCGATGCCGCGCAGTCGAACCTGAAGCGAGTGTCGCTGGAGTGCGGTGGCAAGTCGCCCAACATCATCCTGGGCGACTGGCAGGACGTGCGTCGCGCGGCGCGCGCGGCGACCTATGCGATCTTTTTCAATCAGGGCGAGATGTGCTCGGCCGGGTCGCGGCTGCTGGTGCACGAGAGCCTGAAAGACGCGCTGCTGGCCGAGATCGCCGTGGTGGCGCGCGAGCTTGCGCCGGGCGATCCGCTGGACGCGGCCACGAAGCTGGGCGCCATTGTTGATGCGCAGCAGATGCAGCGGGTGCTGGACTACATCGAAGTGGGCCGGGCCGAAGGCGCGCGGCTCGCCTTTGGCGGCCTGCAGGTACGGCGCGAGAGTGGCGGCTGCTTTGTCGAGCCGACGCTGTTCGATGGCGTGGCCCCGACCATGCGCATCGCGCGCGAGGAGATCTTCGGGCCGGTGCTGGCGGTGACCACCTTCCGCGACGAGGCCGAGGCCGTGCGCCTGGCCAACGACAGCAGCTACGGCCTGGCCGCGGCAGTGTGGACGCGCGAGCTGTCGACCGCGCACCGCATGGCGCGGGCCATCCGCTCCGGCGTGGTGTACGTGAATTGCTATGACGCTGACGACATCACCGTGCCCTTCGGCGGCTTCCGGCAATCGGGCATCGGGCGCGACAAGTCGCTGCATGCCTTCGACAAGTTCACCGAACTGAAAACCACCTGGATCGACCTGACGTGAGTGGCGAGCCGCCGGAGGCGCCCGCCGTTGCAGGCGCGGCCGTCGGCGCGCGGCGCTTCGTGGCCACGGTGCCGCGCGGCTTCGCGGATCTGCTGGCCGCCGAGATTTCTGCACTGGGCGTGCAGAAAGTGCACGAGAGCAGTGGCGGCGTGGCCTTCGAGGCGCCGCTGGCGCTGGGCTATCGCGTGCTGCTGGAGTCGCGCACTGCAAGCCGCGTGCTGCTGGAGGTGGCGCGCGCAAGGGTGAGTAATGCCGAAGACCTGTACGCGCTTGGACGCAGCGTCGACTGGCGCGAGCACATGGATGCGCGGGGCACATTGTCCTGCGCGTTCACCGGCCAGAGCCCGGGCATCAACAACACCCATTTCGGCGCGCTGAAGCTCAAGGACGGCATCGTCGACCAGCTGCGCGACACCACGCGCCTCAGGCCTTCCATCCAGACGCAGCGACCGGACCTCGCCGTGCATGCCCATGCGGCGCGTGGCGAGGTGACGTTATCCATCGATCTTGCAGGTGAATCGCTGAGCCGTCGCGGCTACCGCCTGCAGGGTGGCGAGGCGCCGCTGCGCGAGAACCTGGCAGCGGGCATCCTGCTGCGCGCCGGCTGGCCGCGCATCGCGGCGGCGGGTGGTGAATTCGTTGATCCCATGTGCGGCTCGGGCACCTTCGTGATCGAGGCGGCGTGGATTGCCGCCGATATTGCGCCCGGCTTGCTGCGTGACTTCTGGGGTTTCCAGGGCTGGCGCGGCCACGATGCCGCGTTGTGGAACGAAGTGGTGCAGGCGGCGCGCGCGCGCATCCGGCCGCTGGAAGAGGGCAGGGTGCGCGGCTCGGATATCCATCGCGGCGCCATCGCCACCGCGCAGGCCAACGCGCGGCGCGCGCAGGTGGGACGCGAGCTGGTGTTCGAGCAATGCGATATTTCGCAGGTCGCGCCGCATGGTGCGGCGGATGACTCGCCGCCGGGGCTGCTGTGCGTGAATCCTCCCTATGGCACGCGCATCGCTGGCGGCGAAGATGCCGCTGACGCGCACCGCGCCATCGGCGAGGCGCTGCGCGGGCCTTTCTCGGGCTGGCATGCCGCCGTGCTGACGGGAGAGCCTACGCTGGGCCAGCTTATCGGCGCCGAGGCTGCGCGGGTGCACACCGTGTTCAACGGCGCCATCGAATGCCGCCTGCTGCGCTTCAATCCCGGCGAGCGCAAGGTGCGCCGCGCCGCCACGCGCGGCATCGTGATCGATGATGCGGCCGTTGCCCAGGGAGCGGGCGCGCGCATGTTCGCCAACCGCCTGGCCAAGAACCTTGCGCGGCTGGGCAAGATTGCACGGCGCGAGGGCGTCACCTGCTGGCGTCTGTACGACGCGGACATGCCCGAGTATTCGCTGGCTGTGGATCTGTACACCGGTGCCGGCGCGGACGAGGGCCGGCGCTGGCTGTACGTGCAGGAATATGCGGCGCCGGCCACCATCGATCCCGTCGACGCGCGTCGTCGCCGTGAGGAGGCGCTGTCTGTGCTGCCGGAGATCACGGGGGTGCCTTACGAGGATATCCGCCTGCGCACCCGCCGCCGCCAGAAGGATGGCGCGCAGTACGAACGGTTGCAGGACCGCGAACAGTTCCACCTGGTCGAAGAGGCGGGGCTGAAGCTGCGCGTGAACCTCGAGGACTACCTCGACACGGGCCTGTTCCTCGATCACCGCCTGACGCGCCAGTCGCTGGGACGCCAGGCTGCAGGCAAGCGCTTCCTCAACCTGTTCTGCTACACCGGCGTGGCCACGGTGCATGCGGTGGCCGGCGGCGCTGCGGCTTCATTGAGTGTGGACATGTCGCGCACCTATCTGGATTGGGCGCACGCGAACCTGGAAGCCAATGACCTGGTGGGTGAGGACCACCGCCTGCTGCAGGCCGATGCAATTCGATGGCTGTCAGAGCTGCCAACGGCACCGGCATGGGACCTGATATTCCTCGATCCGCCGACGTTTTCGAACTCGGCGCGCATGAGCAGTGTGCTCGACATCCAGCGCGATCATGCGGCACTGATCGGCGATTGCATGCGTGTGCTGGCCTCCGAGGGCCTGCTGGTGTTCTCGACCAATGCGCAGCGCTTTTCGCTGGATACAGCCATACACAGCGCTTTTCGGGTAGCGGATGTATCGGCAGCGACCATTCCTTTCGATTTCAAGGGAAACCCGCGTATTCATCGCTGCTTTGAACTGCGCCAGCGTTGAATGCCGCTACCTGCGCAGTTATGCTCCGGGAGCTTTTTCCGCGAAGGTTCGCCTCTCCTTTTCCTACTTCACGATCCGGGGTCACCATGGCCAAAGTCAAATTGAACGTGAATGGCACCGACCACGATGTGGAGGTGGCCGACGACCAGCCTCTGCTGTGGGTGCTGCGTGACGAGCTCAAGCTCGTCGGTACCAAGTTCGGCTGCGGCGTGGCCCAGTGCGGCGCCTGCACCGTGCACCTGAACGGCACCCCGCAGCGCTCCTGCTCGGTACTGGCGACGTCGGCCGTGGGCATGCGCATCACCACCATCGAAGGCCTCGCCCAGGGCGGTACGCTGACAGCGGTGCAGAAGGCGTGGATCGACCACGACGTGCCCCAGTGCGGCTACTGCCAGTCGGGTCAGGTGATGAGTGCGACCGCGCTGCTGCGCCAGACCCCCAACCCCACCGATGCCCAGATCGACGCTGCCATGCAGGGCAACATCTGCCGCTGCGGCACCTATCTTCGCATCCGTACGGCAATCAAGTCCGCGGCCAAGGCCCTGAGCGGGAGTGCTTCCTGATGAACCTCAATCTCGACCACGAATACTATCCGGACATCCTTCTCGAGCAGCTGATGCGCAAGCAGCCTGAGTCTGCCGCCGCACTCGAGGCCGTGTCGCGTCGCAGCTTCCTCAAGGTGTCTGCTGCCGCTGGCGGTGGACTGGTGCTGGGCTTCGGCCTGCTGGGCAGCAATGAGGCCACGGCCGGTGCACCCGGTGGCTTCGGCGGTCCGCCCGCGCCGCTGAAACCGGCCGCCTACGTGAAGATCGCCACCGACGGCAAGATCACCATCTATGCGAAGAACCCGGAGATCGGCCAGGGCATCAAGACCGCCTTTGCAATCCTGATCGCCGAGGAGCTGGACGCCAAGTGGACCGATGTGACCGTGGAACAGGCTCCCGTCAATGCCGCTGACTACCCGTCCCAGTTCGCTGGCGGCTCGATGTCGATCCCGTCGAACTACACCCAGATGCGCCAGGCCGGTGCCGCAGCCCGTGCGCTGCTGGTGGCCGCCGCCGCGCAGCAGTGGAATGTGCCCGCGGCCGAGATCACCACCGCCGACAGCGTGGTCACGCATGCCGCCAGCCGCCGCAGCATGAGCTATGGCCAGCTGGCCACGGCAGCAGCCGGCATGCCGGTGCCCGCCGCCGCCGACCTGGTGCTGAAAGACAGCAAGGACTTCAAGATCATCGGCACGCGCATCACTGGCGTGGACAACGTCAAGCTTATGGTTGGCGCGCCGCTGTTCGGCGTGGACGTGCAGCTGCCCGACATGAAGGTGGCGGTATACGAGAAGTGCCCCGAGGTGGGTGGCAAGGTCGCTTCGGCCAACCTTGACGAGATCCGCCGGCTGCCGGGCGTGGTCGATGCATTCATCCTCGAGGGCGACGGCGCAGTCGCCTCGGTGATGCCGGGTGTGGCCATCGTGGCCAACAACACCTGGGCTGCCTTGTCGGCCAAGAAGAAGCTGAAGATCACCTGGGACAAGTCCAGCGCCTCGACGGATGACTGGAAGGCCTACGTGACCCAGGCCAACGAGCTGCGCAAGGCGCCGGGCACTGCGCTAGGCACGCCCCGCGGCGATGTCGAGGCGGCGCTGGGTGCGGCAGCGAAGAAGGTCGAAGGCTTCTATACCTTCGGCTTCATCTCGCACCAGCCGCTGGAGCCGCAGAACTCCACGGCCTGGTACAAGCAGGATCCGGCCGGCGACAAGCTCGAATTGTGGGGTTCGGTGCAGATCTCCGACGGGGCCCGTACGTCTGCGGCCCGCGCGGCGGGCGTGCAGCCGGCGAATGCGACGCTGCACCAGCTGCGCGTGGGCGGCGGCTTCGGCCGGCGCCTGCAGCACGAGTACCTCTGCGAGGCCGCGGCAATTTCCAAGCAGGCCGGTGGCATTCCGGTGAAGCTGATGTGGACCCGCGAGGATGACCTGGCGCACGACTTCTACCGCGCTGGTGGCTTCCACAATTTCCGGGCCGGCGTTGATGCACAGGGCAAGCTGGTGGCCTGGGATGGACACAACATCTCCTTCTCCGATGGCAATGCGCCGGCGGCACCTGCCCGCGGTGGTGGCGGGCCGGGCGGCGGCGGGCCAGGCGGTGGCGGGCCGGGCGGTGGCCGCGGACCGGCTGGACCGCGTGCTGTGCAGGGCTGGTCGGCGGGCGATTTCCCCGCCCAGTACACGCCGAACTTCCGCGTCACCCAGTCGCTGATGCCGCTGAAGATCCCCA
Source organism: Steroidobacteraceae bacterium (assembly GCA_035514045.1). Lineage (GTDB taxonomy): Bacteria > Pseudomonadota > Gammaproteobacteria > Steroidobacterales > Steroidobacteraceae > ZC4RG30. The sequence continues at coordinate 8,391 of DATKBK010000292.1, forward strand.
CGGGCCCCTACCGGGCGCCGGGTTCGAATACTGCGGCGTGGGTGGTGCAGTCCTTCATGCATGAAGTGTCAGCGGCCGCTGGCCGCAAGCACGATGAGTTCCTGCTCGAGGTCTTCGGCCAGCAGCAGCCCGCGGCGGCAGCTGCCCCGGGCGGCTTCGGCGGCGGCGGTGGTGCCGGCGGCCTGCGCCCCGACCGCGCCACCGCGACGATCAAGGAAGTGGTGCGGCGTTCCAACTTCGGCAATGCGCCGGCGGGACGTCACCATGGCCTGGCCTTCCACTTTTCGCACGCGGGTCACTTCGCCGAGGTCGCCGAGGTCAGCGTGACCGCCGACAAGAAGGTGAAGGTGCACAAGGTCTGGGTGGTGGGTGATATCGGTAGTCCGATCGTCAGCCCTTCGGGTGCCGAGAACCAGGTTGAGGGTTGCGTGGTCGATGCCATATCGCAGCTGTCGCAGGAAGCGACCATCGAGGCTGGCCGCATCAAGGAGACCAACTTCCATGAGTACCATCTGGCGCGCATGCCGGTGACGCCGGAGGTGGATGTGCATTTCCTGCCCACCAACTTCAGCCCGACGGGCGTGGGCGAGCCGGCCTACCCACCTCTGGCTGCAGCGGTGTGCAATGCCATCTTCGCTGCCACGGGGCACCGCATCCGCACGCTGCCGATCACCCGCGAGGGTTACTCGGTAGTCTGAAGCAGCGCACCTTGGTGATGTGAATGGCGGCCCGCACGGGGAACTGTGCGGGCCGCGCTCTTTTGTGGTGGAAGAATCTATCTGGCGGGCCGGTAATCCGCATTGACCCGCAGTCGCATTGCGAAATCACCCGGTGGCGAACGGGTTTGCCATCTCCGGGTCCGAATCAATACAGCAGCTGATGAACCTCTGCGCATTCCTGCCCGTTCGCATGAACCTGACCCCAAGGTTGGCTGCAGCCTGACCCAAGGTTGTCCAAAAGCGGTTGGACGCCTGATTTCCTCCTCCATAATCCTGCCATGCCAGATCCAGGAAGGGACACTCCGATGCAGGCCATGCACTGGCGCGCCGGCGACCTCGAGCTGGACCTGGGCTTGCACCGCGTGCGCCGTGCCGGCGAGCCGGTGGAATTGCCCGGACTGTCCTTTGATCTGCTGCTAGCCCTGATCCACGCCGCGCCCAATTTCCTGTCCAACGAAGAGCTGATGACCCGGGTCTGGAAGGGCGTCGTGGTCAGCCCGGAAACCGTTACGCAGCGGGTGAAGCTGCTGCGCGACGCGCTCGGCGACGATCCAAGGAGTCCCCGGTATGTCGAAGGGCTGCGCGGTCGCGGCTACCGGCTGATTCCGACGGTAATGCCGGGCGAGCGCCCCTCCGCGCCGCCGGCCTCCACACCCGATCAGATTCCGGCCGGACCGACTGGACTCCCGCACCGGTTGCGGCGGACAGGCGGTTGGGCGGTAGCTGCCGCGACGCTGGCATTTGTGCTGCTGGCAGGATTTGTGCTGCTGCGCGCGCCATCGAGCAGGGTCCCTGTACCGGAAGATCCGGGCCAGCGCACGGCGGCGATCCTGCCGTTCAGGGTCACCGGTGAGCTCGACACGAACCTCGCATTGGCGAACGGAATCACCGACAGCCTGCTGGTGCATCTGGCCGACGTGCCAGGCCTGCAGGTGGTTGCCAGCGCTTCCTCCGCGCACATCGACGCGAGTCAGCTCGGTGCACAGGAGATGGGGCGACAGCTCGGCGCGCGTTACCTTGTGGACGGATCCGCGCAGTTATCCGGCAGCTCGCTGCGCGTCACGGCGCGGCTGGTCGACAGCCTCTCAGGTTCCGTGCTGTGGACCGAACAGTTCGATCGTGGCCGGGATGACTTCTTCGGGATGCAGGATGTGGTCGCGGCCGGCGTGAAGCGGGCACTGCAGGCGCGTATTTCCAACCTGGATCCCGCCATTCCAACTGGCGAACGCAGCCAGAACCCCGAAGCACATCTGGCCTACCTGCGTGGCCGGGCCCTGTTTGGCCGGACGACTATTGCCGCCTCCCTGGACGCCGAGCGCGAGTTCGCGCGCGCGCACGAACTCGATTCCACTTTCGTGCCCGCCATCGTGGGTCTGCATGACGCCAGAATGCAGCTGGCCAGCCTGCGCAAGCACGACATGGATGCTGCTCTGGCACAGAACCAGTCCCTGCTGGAGCTTGCTGCATCACTGGAGCCGGACTCCGGTGCCGTACAGCTGGCACGCGCCATCTGGAGCCGTGATACTGCCGAAGCCCGATCCGTCCAGTTCGAGGAAGGCCTGCGCAAGGATCCCTCCAATGCGCGCGCCATGACGGCGTACTCGGAGCTTCTGGACCTGGTTCTGGACCGCCCCGAGGAAGCCAAGCAGTGGCTGGATCGCGCCCTGCGCATCGATCCGCTCTGGCCGCGCGCGCGATTTCGTGCCGCGCAGCGCAATTTCCGGTTCGTAGGTTCCGCAGTCGAACATCAGAACCTGAAGCTGCTGGAGCTGGACCCTACCTACTACCCGTCGCTGCAGCGCCACGCCAAGTACCGCTGGCAGATGCATGGGGACACCGCCAACGCAGTGCTGGTGATCGAGCGCGCGATCGCAACCGATCCGGAGAATCCCTGGGGACCACACACTGCCGTGGCGTTCTACCTCGACGCCGGAGATCCGCGTGCAGCGGCCAACCTGACGCGTGCCAACGCGGTGGCCAGCGCCAGCACAGCAGCAATCCGTGCGCAGTATGTCGGGGACTGGCGCCGCGCGGGTGAAGCCGCGCTCGCACCGGCCAGTCACGTGTTCAGCAGACCGGAACGATGGGGTGTGCCAAGCGCATTGCGCGACTACGGCCTGCGGACCGGACAGGCCGCGGCGATGATCAATGAATTGTCGCAGCGCTACGCGCTGCCGCTTGACCAGTCCTGGCAGCTCACCACCGACAACTTCCGCGAAGCCCAGTTGCTGGCC
>DATKBK010000293.1:0-2367 GCA_035514045.1 Steroidobacteraceae bacterium
ATGAGCGACAGCAATGCCCACAACCACTTCCCGCTGCCCATGGCCATCGTTGGCGGGGGCGTCGGCAAGCTCAAGGGCAATCGCCATCTGCGCTACCCGGACAAGACGCCGCTGGCCAACATGCACCTGACAATTCTCGACCGCATCGGCGTGCCGATGGAGTCCTTTGGCGATGGCACGCTGAAGTTCACCGAAGTCTGATTACCGTGAAATTCCGGTTCGCGCTGCTGCTGATGCTGCTGCCGGCTTTCGCGCAGGGCCAGACATTGCTCGATGCCGCTCGCCTCAATGAACCGGCCCTTGCGCTGCAGCTCATCAAGGGCGGCGCCGATGTGCGCGCCAGCACCTCGGATGGCACGACCGCGCTGCACTGGGCGGCGCACCATGGCCAGCTGGATCTGGTGAAGCGCCTGCTCAAGGCCGGGGCCGACGCGACAGTCAGCAACGACTACGGTTCCTCGCCGCTGCAGGAGGCGGCCATTCGTGGCGACGCTGCCATGATCAGCGCGCTGCTGAAGGCGGGTGCCAGCGCCGAAACGGCCAACGACGATGGCGAGACTGTGCTGATGACGGTCGCGCGCACCGACAAGGTGGATGCAGCGAAGGTGCTCATCAAGGCAGGCGCCAACGTCAATGCGGTGGAGTCCTGGCGCGGCCAGACCGCGCTGATGTGGGCCTCCTCGCAGCGTCGGCCCGAAATGGTCCGCCTGTTGCTGCAGTCCGGCGCGGACCCCAATGCCGTCTCGGCATTGCGCAACTGGGCCCGCACCACAACGGCCGAACCGCGGCCGCAGTGGCGTCCGCCAGGAGCGTTCACCGCGCTGCAGTTTGCCGCGCGTGAAGGCTGCGCCGGTTGTGCCCGCGAGCTGGCAAAGGGCGGCGCAGTGCTCGATACCGCCAGCCCCGAAGGCATCACGGCACTGCTGTTCGCTGTTCTGAATGCCCGCTTTGATACGGCGAAGGTGCTGATCGAGGCCGGCGCCGATGTCAACATCGCGGACAAATGGGGCCGCGCGCCCCTGTATTCGGCCATCGATTTCAACACCACGCCACGGGGCGGACGGCCAGACCGGCCCTCCACCGACGTGTCCACGCCACTGCAGATCGCCGCGCTGCTGCTTGATCGGGGCGCCGATATCGATTTCCAGCTCAAGGCCTTTCCGCCATACCGCCTGCTCGGTCCGGATCGCGGTGGTGATTCGCTGCTGACCACGGGCTCGACGCCACTGCTGCGCGCCGCCAAGGCCTGCGATGTACCTGCTGCCAAACTGCTGCTGGAGCGGGGCGCGCAGATCGATCTGGCAAACAACCTGAAGTTGACGCCGCTGCTGGTGGTGGCCGGCTCGAACTGGGCCATCACCGACACCCGCGGTCGCTTCCGCAACGAGCAGCACTGCATCGAGCTGGCCGGAATGCTGCTGGATGCCGGCGCCAACATCAACGCGGTGAATAACAACGGCCAGTCCTCGCTGCATGCCGCAGCCCGCATGGACCTGAAAGACCTGGTGCGCTTCATGGGCGAGCGCGGTGCGGATCTGGGGATCAAGGATCGCAATGGCTCGACCGCGCTGGACATCGCCGAAGGGCGTACCGGCACTGCGGCCCGGCCTGGCACGTCGGGTCCCGAGCGGCATCCGGAAGTGGCTGCCGTGCTGCAGGAGCTGCTTGCGAAGCAGGGCGCTGCGGCGGCGGCCGGCAACTGAACTTGCGCCGCAGGGCGTTCAGCCTTCCCAGAAATTCAATTCCAGCTTCAGCCCGTTGGGGTCGTTGAGGAACACCTGGCGCAGGCCGATCGCCGGCGAATCATGCGGGTGGAAGGGCAGGCCGCGGGAACGCAGCCGCTCCACCAGCACCGCATGGCAGTGGCCCGGCGCATTGAAAGCCACGTGATCCAGCACCCCGGTGCCCGGCGCCGGCACAGTGACGGGGATTCCCAGGCGCTGGCTGTGGGCGGTGTAGCTGTCCCAGTCGGCGATGTGGATGGCTGCCACGTCGCCCAGATAGAGCCAGTGACCCAGGAAGCCCAGATCCGGGCGCCGACCCTCGCTGAACCCCAGCACGTCCCGATAGAAGTCGCGGGTGGCATCCACGGCGTGAGTCATTACCAGGAAATGGTCGAGTCTGGTGAACATGTGCGCACTGTGTGGTAAGCCGGTTCCTGACGCATAATGGCCCAAACTGGCGCACCGCAGAAGCGGCTGGCGCAATTCGGGGGGCAAGTCATGCCCACCTTTCGCAACATCTATGATGTGAATCAGATCCGCGATGTGGCTGAATATATCCAGCAGGTGCTGGCCAGAGCGCCCCGCCGGTAGGCAGGCAGAGCAACCAGAGGATCGACCATGAGGATTTCACGAACGGGACTTG
>DATKBK010000294.1:0-3266 GCA_035514045.1 Steroidobacteraceae bacterium
AGTTCGCCCAGCGCCTGCACCGGCAGCGCCGCAGCGCCCTCCGGAAGATGGGTAACCAGATCCAGCGCGGCCTTGCGCTTCGCGGCATCGCCCACGCCCTCTGCATAAGCAAGCACGTTGGTGTCGAGCGCGACCCTCAAGCCTCGTCCTCGTACAGCCCGTCTCGCGTCCAGGTCCGGGCTCCGGTCAGGGGTTGCCGGCGCAGACGCGCCAGCAGATCGACACGCGCGCGGGCCCGCCCTTCATCATGCGCATCCACCGGCACGATTTTGGCCACTGCCTTGCCATGCGAGGTCACGATGTACGTGGCACCTTCTTCCCGTACGCCCCGCAGAAGTCGCGAGAACTGGCGATTGGCTTCGGCAGCGGATATTGACTCGGCCATGGGGAGCGCCCGGATTGTAGTGATATTCACTACTATGACGCCAGGCAATCCCTGCTGTCAACGACCGGCGGCCGGGAGCACACGTGGCTCGACCGCGCGAGATCAACCCACTACGTCCGCCAGGTTGCCCTTCTGCTCCAGCCACTCACGCCGGTCGCCGGCGCGCTTCTTGGCCAGCAGCATGTCCATCATCTTGTCCGCATCGTCCTTGGCCTCGACCGTCAGCCGAACCAGCCGACGCGTGGCCGGATCCATCGTGGTTTCCCGCAGCTGCAGCGGCGACATCTCCCCCAGGCCCTTGAAGCGGGTCACCACCGGCTTTGCGCGGCCGCCCAGCTGCGCGATGAACGCGTCGCGTTCGGCGTCATCGAGCGCATAGCCCACCTGCTTGCCCGCATCGATGCGATACAGCGGCGGCATGGCCACGAACACATGTCCGTTCATCACCAGCGGCCGGAAGTGCCGCAGGAACAGCGCGCACAGCAACGTGGCGATGTGCTGGCCGTCCGAATCGGCATCGGCCAGGATGCAGACCTTGTGATAGCGCAGATCGGCGAGGTTCGCCGATCCCGGATCCACACCAATGGCAATGCTGATGTTGTGCACTTCTTCCGAAGCGGCCACCTGGTTGTGCTCGAGTTCCCAGGTGTTGAGGATCTTGCCGCGCAGCGGCATCACCGCCTGGATGTGCCGGTCGCGCGCCTGGCGCGCCGAGCCACCGGCCGAATCGCCTTCGACCAGGAACAGCTCGGAGCGCGCCGGATCCTGCGAACTGCAGTCGGCCAGTTTGCCTGGCAGTGCAGGACCTGCGACCGCACGTTTGCGCGTGACCCGCTGCGCGGCCTTGATCCGCTCCTGCGCATTCTCGATCGCGTACTGCGCAATGCGCTCGCCCGCGTCGGGGTGCTGGTTGAGCCACAGCGCCGTACTGTCGCGCGCATAGCCCTCGACCATGGCCGCCGCATCGCGCGAGCCCAGCCGCTCCTTGGTCTGGCCGGCGAACTGCGGATCTTTCATGCGAATCGACAGCACGAAGGACACGCCGTTCCAGATGTCTTCCGGTGCCAGCTTCACGCCGCGCGGCAACAGGTTGCGAAACTCGGCGAACTCGCGCACCGCCGCGCACACGCCGCCGCGCAGGCCGTTCACGTGGGTGCCGCCGCCGGTGGTGGGAATGAGGTTCACATAGCTTTCGGCAATGAACGCAGGAAGATCCGGCGCCCAGGCCACCGCCCACTCCACTGCCTCGCGCTCCGTGCCATGCTTGCCGCTCAGCGGCTCCTTCGGCAGGCTGTCGACCTTGCCGATCATCTCCGTCAGATAGGCCGACAGCGCCCCGGTGTAGAACCATTCCTCTTTCTCGCCGGTGGCCTCCACCTCGAAGCGCACCCTGAGGCCCGCGCACAGCACCGCCTTGGCCTTCAGCGTGTGCTTCAGCTCGGCCAGCGCGAAGCGGTCGGAATCGAAGAAAGCAGGGTCTGGCCAGAAGCGCACCGTCGTGCCGGTGTTGCGCTGACCCACGGCGCCGGTTTCTTCGAGCTTCGAGCTGACCTTGCCGCCCCGGAAGCCGATGTTGTATTCCTTGCCGCCGCGCTTGACCCAGCACTCCAGCTGCTTGGACAGCGCGTTGACCACCGATACGCCGACACCGTGCAGGCCACCTGCGAACTTGTAGTTGGTGTCGTTGAACTTGCCGCCCGCGTGCAGGCGCGTGAGGATCAGCTCCACGCCCGAGACCTTCTCCTTCGGATGGATGTCCACGGGCATGCCGCGGCCGTTGTCTGCCACCTGCAGCGACCCGTCCTTGAATACCGTGACCTCGATCAGGTCGCAGTGGCCCGCCAGCGCCTCATCGACGCTGTTGTCGATCACTTCATGCGCGAGATGGTTGGGCCGGGTGGTGTCGGTGTACATGCCCGGGCGGCGGCGCACCGGGTCGAGGCCCGAGAGAACCTCGATGTCGGAAGCACTGTAAGTCATCGGCGCGATTCTAGCGCGTCGACTTCGGGCGCGTGGTTTAGACTTGCGCGCCATGATCAGGAAGTCCCGCGGCGACACTGCCACGTCCGATGCGCCCGACTTCGAACAGTCGCTGGCCGAGCTCGAAGCACTCATCGCCCGACTCGAGCGCGGCGATCTGCCGCTGGCCGAATCCCTGACGCTGTTCGAACAGGGCGTGGCGCTCACGCGCCAGTGCCACACCCGCCTCGCAGAGGCAAAGCAGCGCGTGGAAATCCTGCTGCAAGATGGTGCACGCCCATTCGATCCGGAAGCGGCCGATGCCGACGAGTGACGGCGCGGGACTCGCCGCGCGCCTGGATGCCTGGCGCGAACGCGCCGAGCAGCAACTGGCCGCGCGCCTCAACCTGCCCGATTCCGGCACGCTGCGGCTGGCCGAAGCAATGCGCTACAGCACCCTCGGTGGCGGCAAGCGGCTTCGCCCCACGCTGGTCTATGTCACCGGCACGGCGCTGGGCGCAACGCCCGAGGCGCTCGACGATGCTGCGGTGGCGGTGGAACTGATCCACGTCTACAGCCTGGTCCACGATGACCTGCCGGCCATGGACAACGATGATCTCAGGCGCGGCCGCCCCACCTGCCACCGGGCCTTCGACGAAGGCACGGCGGTGCTGGTGGGCGATGCGCTGCAGGCGCTGGCTTTCGAGGTGCTGGCCGGTAGCGCCGACAACCCGCTGACGGCGGCCGCGCGACTGCGGCAGATTCAGGTGCTGGCACAGGGCATAGGTACTGCTGGCATGGCGGGCGGACAGGCCATCGACCTGGAAGCCGTGGGTCGCGCGCTCGACGCCCCGGCGCTCGAAGGCATGCACCGTCGCAAGACCGGCGCGCTGATCCGGGCCAGCGTGTTGCTCGGCGCGAT
>DATKBK010000295.1:0-3697 GCA_035514045.1 Steroidobacteraceae bacterium
GCACCGTGTCCATGGTCCATTCGTTGAAGATGGTGGCATCTTCAGCCAGGGTGCCCTTGGTCCCCTGCCGCAGATGCTCGAAGGCGGTGGAGCTGTAGTAGCCCTTGGAATCCTTCTGGTATACCTGCCCGTAGGGCAGCAGCGTATTGAAGAGATAGACCAGGTATGGCCCGTATTCCTCGACCGCCTGCTGCTTGGAATCAGCCACGTAGCAGTCGACCATGATGCTGATGTGCCGTGGCGTCACCTTGCGGCCATGCCCGGCCATGCACTTGGAGAAATAGCGGATGCTGTCCTCGCGCATCGGACCTGCGAATACGCCCGGAGTGATAGTCAGGTCGTGCGCGGCCGCCCATTCGACGGTCTCGCGCGAGCCGGTCACGGGCACCCAGACCGGCGGATGAGGGTTTTGCACGGGGCGGGGCCAGATCGATACGTCCTCGTAGCGATAGTGCTTGCCTTCGAAGCTGAAGCTCTCATCCATCCATGCCCGGCGCATCACCTCGAAGGCCTCTTCGAAACGGCTGCGGCTCTCGCTCATGGAAACGCCGAAAATCTTGTACTCGCGCGGCGCGCCGCGGGCCACGCCGGCGATCAGCCGTCCGTTGGACAGGCAGTCGAGCATCGCCAGCTCCTCGGCCAGCCGCAGCGGTTCGTGCAGGGGCAGCAGGTTGGCGTAGACGAGGATCTTCAGCCGGGTGGTGAGCTGCGAGATTGCCGCCGCCACCAGGTTGGGCGAATTGTTGAGGCCGAACGGCGTGGCATGGTGCTCGTTGATGGCGATGCCGTCGAATCCGCAGCGCTCCATCTCGACCCAGGCGGCCAGGTGATTGCGGTAGGTGTCGACGGCAACCTGCGGCTTGAAATGCGAGCGCCCGAGTTTCGGCATGCGGCCGTCGATCCGGAACCGGTCGACATTCTCGCCGTACGCCATCCAGTCGAAGAGGAAAACCTGCATCGAAACGCTCCTGCCTTCAGTTGTCCTGCTTCGGTGCGCCGATGCGGATGTGGATTTCCTCAACCCGGATCAGGCGAGCATGGCCGTCCTGCTGCCAGGGGTCATGGCTGAGCCGTTCGCGGACTTCCTGCTCGCTGTCGGCGAGGAATATGAACAGCACGTCAGTGCTGGGCACCATGAGCCCGGCCAGTGCAATGAAACCATCGGCCTCCAGGCCTGCGACGAAAGCTGCATGCTCCGCGAATCCATCCTGCTCCTGCGCCTGCCGGGCCGGGTCCCACAGCTCGGTGCGCTGGACAATGGCGGCGAATGTGCGTTTGGGCATCTGTGCGTCACTCCTGAAGGATCAGTCCATTACGGCCAGCGTGCGGATCTCGAAGCTCACGCGTCGGGGCGCGGCCGGATCGGCCGTGGGATCGACAAACGCGGAGTGCGCGGTCATGTGCCAGTGCGGATCGGCGGTATCGAACAGCCGGAACACGATTGCCTCGTCGGGCTGCATGTCCGGGTAGTAGTACCAACGGTGCTGCGGATTGAAGGCCAGGTTCAGGCCGCCTGGCTCGTTACCTGTCAGGGGGCCAGTGGGCTCGCCGAACCGCACCGTCATGCAGTCGCCGCGTTCGACGGAGCGCGCGTCGCACACCGCCAGCGGCATGTTGCGCACCGGATTCACGCCGCGCCACATGTTGACGTTCACCAGGCGCCGCGACTGCAGTTCGGCGGCCCGCTCCGGCGCGAACTTCGCCGCCCAGTCGCGCAGGCTGGCCGCGTTGAAATCCACATGCGCGCTCAGCGCGGGACCGCCGCCCAGTTCCTGTTCCCCGCCACGCAGGATTCCCATGAAGGCGAAGACCTCCCTGGCGCCGGTCAATTGCTGGACGATCCGGCAGACCTCGGGGTGATAGCGTTGTTGCACATCCGCCGGGTCGCTGAAATTGATGTCGATGGGATGCCGGACCAGCGTGAAGCCATGGGTGCCGAATTCGATGGGCGCCAGGCGCGCGTTGTGGAACCGCACCGGGTGATCTTCCATGCCGAAGGAGTAGTCGTTGTTGCCGCGGATGAATCCACCGTCGGCCGACCGATCCGAATACCGGATGAAGGAGTCCACGTAATCACGCACCATCTCGCCCGACCCCCGTCCGCAGGTATGATCAAGTCTGCAGCGCTGCTGCGGCCGAAAATAGTGTTGTTGTTTGCAGGGCAGGGGGTGTGGCGTGAATCCGTCCGAGCGCATCTATCTGGCGTCCACCAGCGACGGCGAGCTTGCCGGGCGCCTGGCTGCCGAAAAGCTGGCCCGACTGATGGAGGACGACCTCGCAGCGATGGGGCTGACACCCGGCTCCGCCCTCGGATCGCTGCGCGAACTGAGTGAACGCTACCGCCAGGGCAGGTCTGTGGTGCGCGAGGCGGTGAGCCTGCTCGAGCGCCGCGGGCTGGGGCGCATGCGCCCGGGTCCCTGCGGTGGTTTCATCGTGGCCAAACCCGCACCGGCCGCGATCGGCGCGGAACTGGCGAGTCACCTTCGCACCGCCGGTTCGACGGCTCAGGCGCTGGAAGACGCGCGCGAGGCGCTGGAGCTCATGTGCCACTGGCAGACCGACGCAACCTCGCCTGTGGTGCGTCTGCTCAGCACGTGCCTGGATTGTCTGGCTGTCGATGGAGGCGAAGGCGCGGAATCCGCCGCGGCAGATGGGTCCGCAGCGGTGCGCGTGCCCGGCTCGCTGCCGGCCGCAATTGCGCGACGGCTGGCAGCCGAGATCGCCCGGACCGGTCGCGCGGGCGCGCGGCTGGGATCCGAATGGGATCTGTGCGAGCGGTTCCAGGTCAGCCGCCTGACGCTGCGGCAGGCCATCCGGCTGCTGCAGGACAGCGGGCTGGTCGAGTGTCGGCGCGGACGCGGCAACGGGCTCGTGATTCGCGACCGGCGCGGTCCCGCGAACATCCGCCTCGCGCTGGCCTACCTGATCGGCGAACGGCTGGACCCGTTGTCGGCCGGCACCAGCCTGTTCCAGCTGAACGCATTCGTGCCTGCCCTGGCGGTCAGTCGTGCCAGCGCCGAACAACGCCAGTCGCTGGAGGGTGCGCTGGCACGGCTGGAAGGCAGCGAGTCGTTCGAACGCTACGATCTGCTGGCGCTGGTGCACTGCGTATCGCAGCTGGCTGACAGCCCGATCATCGACCTGTTCTCGCGCTGCCTCGCCGCCTACGAGGCCCGCTTTCATCCCTTGCTGGCCGAGCGTCTGCCAGCCAACGCGCAAAGCAGCTACTTCCGGCTGTTCAGGCAGCTGCTGGGGCGGATGCCGGTGGGTTCGGCGACCGGTCTTGCGCAGGCGAAGGAAGAATCTGCGGCGCTGATGCTGGACATGAGCCGGCGCCGGCCGCTCTGACTTCAGGTCACGCGGGCCGGCACATACAGGTCTTTGCGCAACGTCCGGGCGGCGACCACGTAGTGGACGGCGGCCCACAGGAAGAACACCAGCACGGAGATCAGCGCCATTCGCAGGCCCTCGCTTGATGCAGAGCGGCAGGCAAGGTCCAGCGCCGCATCGGCGCCCGCTGCCGCCCGGCCGCCGGGACAACTGGCGATGAAGTCGCCGCCTGCGAATTGCCGGGTCGCGTGGAAATCGCTGGCAAAACCCAGCAACGTCGGGCCGAGGCCGGCCCCGAGCAGGCCCACCACCATCGCCGCGATGGCCGAGGTCATGGCCCGCATGCGCGGGCCGATCAGGTTCTGCA
>DATKBK010000296.1:0-5817 GCA_035514045.1 Steroidobacteraceae bacterium
GACCAGCCACCCGCATGACCGTCCCGCGAGGCGGTGGATTCGAACGGCGACTGGCGGAAGGTCATCAGCGTCTTTGCGCCCTGTGCGATGAAGGTCACTGTGATGGTGCTCTGGAAGCCGGGCCTTCCCGCCTTGTCTTCCCACGCATGGGTCATCGACAGTCGCTCGGGCGGGACCACTTCCAGATATGTGCCCTGCACCCAGTGATCCTCGCCCTCAGGCGAACGCAGGCAGGCGCGATAGTGGCCACCGGGACGCAGGTCCATCTGGTGATGGGGCGTCGTGAATCCCTGCGGGCCTGACCACCGGGCCAGGTGTTCGGGATCAGTCCAGGCGCGGAAGACCAGGCTGCGGGGTGCATCGAAGACGCGCGTGATCACGAGCTCATCGTTTTCGGGTTCGGCGGCTGCGCTTTTTTGCGGCATGTTTCACCTCGGCGGTGTTGAGGGTGGTGAGATAGGCATCCAGTCGGTCGAAGCTCTGTTCCCAGAACTGCCGGTAGCCCTCTGTCCAGTCCGACACTTCCTTCAATGGCGAAGCAACGAACCGGCAGGGCCGTGATTGCGCTTCACGACTCCGGGCGATCAGCCCGGCGCGCTCGAGCACCTTGAGGTGCTTGGAAACCGCTGGCTGGCTGATGGCGAACGGATAGGCGAGTTCCGACACGTTTGCCGGGCCGGTGGCCAGCCGGGCCAGGATTGCGCGCCGCGTAGGATCGGCAAGCGCGGCGAATGTCGAGCTGAGTGGGTCGGAGTGCACGGCTTAAAAACCATATGGTTATGGAACCATGTGGTTATATACAATTGCCGGGCGCGTGTCAAACCATGCGCGCCTCCGATCCCCGCTGGCGGAAAGTGCGCGGCGAAGTCCCGGCCAGACGCGAAAAGAACCGCGTGAAATAAGCCGGGTCCTCGAAGCCCAGCGCGAAGGCGACCTCCCGCACGGCCCGATCGGTGTAGTGCAGCTGACGCTTGGCTTCGAGCAGGATGCGCGCATGGATCAGCTGGACCGGCGATTGCCCGGTGGTCGCGAGGCAAGTGGTGCGCAGCCGCGATTCGGACACGTGCAGTGCCCGTGCATAGTCCGGCACAGACTGGCTGTCCCGGAAGCGCCGCTCCACGATCTCGCTGAAGCGGGCCATCAGCTGCCGGCGCTGGCCCAGTACCGGATCGGTGGGATTCGGCAGGTCGCGTGCGAGGCGCAGTACATTGCCCAGCAGCACCTGCAGCCAGCCATGCAGGGCCAGGCTGTCTGACGTGGCGAGGCGCGCGGACTCGCGCGCCAGCATGCGCACGATCTGCGCGAGGCTGGTTTCCCGCAGCGCGGCGTCCTGGAACTCCAGCGTGACCGGCTGTGCAAACAGCGCCCCGATGGCAGGTTCGCGCTGCACCAGCTCGCGCAACAGGTCCACCGAGAGCGAAACCACATGCCCCCGGGTGCCTGGCTCGAACTCGAAGCCGTGTACCGTCCCGGCGGGTATCAGCAGCAGCGCGGGTGTCCGGTACTGCGAGCGGTTGCCATCGGCCATCACGATACCGCGCCCGCGCAGCACGAAAATCATCTGGTGCAGGGCGTGGTGCTGATGCGGCTCGATTTTCCATTGATGGCGCGCACTGCGCGCCTCGATGGTCTCGACATGCAGCAGCGGTCCGTCGATCCGCCGCGGCGCCTCGCCGTACAGGTAGTAGGTCGGGATCCGCCTGATTGCAGTTCTGATGGCCACCACGCATGGTACGAACCACCCGTGAGAAAAGTCCAATTTCCGGACCTCTAATGACAACTCAGGCCCGCCAATCGGGGCGAGAATTCCCCGACTGAAAACGGACCAGAGGAAGCTCCACATGCGTACCCAGGTAGCCATCATCGGTGCCGGGCCTTCGGGCCTGCTGCTGGGTCAGCTGCTCCACCGGGCGGGCATCGATGCCGTCATCGTCGAGCGCCAGACCGGCGAGCATGTGCAGGGGCGGATTCGCGCCGGGGTGCTGGAGCAGGTGACGGTGGACCTGCTCGATGAGGCCGGCGTCGGCCGGCGTATGCATCAGGAGGGACTGGCGCATGATGGTTTCGAGATGCTGGTGGCCGGGCGCCGCCACCGTGTGGACCTGCGTCAGCTCACCGGCGGGTCTGGTGTGCTGGTCTATGGCCAGACTGAACTGACGCGCGACCTGATGGAGGCGCGCGCTGCCGCTGGACTTGCCACCGTCTATTCCGCGCAGGACGTGACCATAGTTGGCTTCGACGGCACGCGCCCCTTCGTCAGCTGGCGACAGGACGGCCGCGAACAGCGCCTCGACTGCGATTTCATTGCCGGCTGCGACGGCTTTCACGGCGTGTGCCGGGCGAGCCTGCCGCAGGGTGCACTGCGTGAGTACGAGAAGGTGTATCCCTTTGGCTGGCTCGGCCTGCTGGCTGACACGCCGCCGGTGAGCGAGGAGCTGATCTACGTGAACAGCGAGCGCGGCTTCGCGCTGTGCTCGATGCGCAGCCGCACCCGCAGCCGCTACTACCTGCAGGTGCCGCTGACCGATCAGCTGCAAGCCTGGTCAGATGAGGCATTCTGGGCAGAGCTGCGCCTGCGGCTGGACGAAGAGGCGCGTGCAGCGCTGGTCACCGGCCCGTCGATCGAGAAGAGCATTGCGCCGCTGCGCAGTTTCGTGGTCGAGCCGCTGCGCTTCGGCCGCCTGTTTCTCGCCGGGGATGCCGGCCACATCGTGCCGCCCACCGGTGCCAAGGGGCTGAACCTGGCCGCCACCGACGTCAAGTACCTGTCGTCGGCGATGATCGAGTACTTTCGCGAGGGCAGCGAGGCGGGCATCGACCACTATTCGGAACATTGTCTGCGCCGCGTGTGGCGCGCCGAGCGCTTCTCCTGGTGGTTCACGAACCTGATGCACCGGTTTCCGGAGGAGGGACCGATCGCCGCGAAGTTCCAGCAGGCCGAGCTCGACTACCTGCTGCACTCGGCGAACGGCCTGCGCACGATTGCCGAGAACTACGTGGGGCTGCCGCTGGACTTCGGCATGCGGTAGGGCAGTCTTCCCGCAAGGGGTATGATGCGCAGAAGACCGCCGCCGCAGCGAAGCGGCCGCCGGTCGCGCACAAACGCAGAGGACGGGGGTGTTCAGATGGAGAATTTCCGTGGTTACGGCCGCTGGCTGGTGCCGGCCGCCGCTGCACTGCTGGCTGTCGCCGGCTGCTCCGGATCCAACCAGTCGCGGCAGCTGGAGCAATTGCAGGCTGACCTTGCGCAGCTGCGTACCCAGGCCCAGCGCGCCGACGACTACGTCGACATCCTGAACCTGCAGTCCATCTACGGCTACTACGTCGACAAGTCCCAGTGGGATCAGGCGGCGGACCTGTTCTCAGCCGACGCCACGCTCGAAATTGCCGGCCGGGGCCTGTTCATCGGGCAGGACCGTATCCGCGAGTACCTGCACGAGCTGGGCCCTATGCAGCACGGCCGCCTGTTCAACCACTTGCAGCTGCAACCGGTGGTGCACATTGCAGACGATGGCACCAGCGCCAAGGCGCGCTGGCGCTCGTTCATGCAGGTGGGGCCCCTGGGCAAGGAGGCCCGCTGGGGCGATGCGGTCTACGAGAATGCCTATGTGAAGGAGGACGAGGTGTGGAAGATCAGCAAGCTGCACTCCTTCATCACCTTCTATGTGGAGTACGACCGCGGGTGGAACAAGGGTGCCGTGGAGCTGCCGAAGCACCTTGAGACTCTCGAGCCCGACGCGGAGGCGACGGTGAAGTACGGTGCCTTCCCCGAAGTGTTCATTCCGCCGTACCACTACAGCAATCCGGTCTCGGGGAAATAACGTGAGGGTGCCTGGTTCCTTGCTGGCGCTTGCCGTCACGCTGGTGACGCTGGCGGGGTGCGGCCCGAGGCAGGACGCAGGCACTGTCGCTGCGGCCGAACCCGTTCCCGCGAACCTTGCCTCGCCCACCTGCGACCGCACCTGCCTCTACGGCGTGCTCGACAGCTATCTTTCGGCGCTGCTGGCCCGCGATCCGCAGAAGGTGCGCTGGACCACCCATCCGATTCACACCGAGAACAACGTGGCGCTGCGCCCCGGTGACGGGCTTTGGGGCACGATCACCGCGCTCGACGACTACGAGATGCGCTTCGCCGACCCGGTGACCGGGGGAGTAGCCATCTTTGGCGTGGTGGAGGAGACCACCACGAAGTCACCCTATGCGCTGCGCCTGAAAGTGGTCGAAGGCTCCGTGGCTGAAGTGGAGTCCGTCATCGTACGCAAGGATGACGCGGGCATTCCCTTCGTGACCGCGGACATCGAACCGCTGCCCGTGTGGTACGAAATCATTCCCCCTGAACAGCGCACACCGCGCCAGGACATGATCAATGCCGCCAACGGCTACTTCGAAACCCTGCAGCTCAATGACGGCACGCTGCACGTGGAGTTCACCGACGACTGCAACCGGCGCGAGGATGGGTTCGTCTCCACCAATGTGCCGAATCCGGACCTTGATCCGCTGTGGAAGCTGGGCTGCGCCGACCAGTTCCGCATGGGACAGTATCTCTACGACGATCGGTTGCGCGACCGGCGCTTTCCGGTGGTGGACGAGGAGCGCGGTATCGTGCTGGCCGGCGGGTTCATCGACCACGAGGGCCGCATCGGCGAGTTCAAGCTCACCGACGGCAGCATGCGTACCTCGATTTTCCGTCGCCCGCACAGTTTCGTGCTGCTCGAAGCCTTCAAGATCAAGGGTGGCAAGATCCAGCAGGTAGAGGCATCGTTCATCACGGTGCCCTACAACATGCCGTCGGTCTGGCCCCTGCCGTAGAACGTGACGCCGATCTCGATTGGCTTGCGGCCCTGCGACTCGCGGTGGGCGTTGGTGTCGCGCAGGGAGTACACGCAGCCGCAGTACTCCTGCTGGTAGAACTCCTCGCGCTTGCTGATTTCGATCATGCGCTGCGAGCCGCCACCCTTGCGCCAGTTGTACTCCCAGTACAACAGCTGCGGGTAGCGCGATGCGGCGCGTACGCCGCTGCCATTGATCTGGTTCATGTCCTTCCAGCGCGATATCCCCAGCGAGCTGCTCATCATCGGGAAGCCGTGCTCATGGGCGTACAGTGCGGTGCGCTCGAAGCGCATGTCGAAGCAGGCGGTGCAGCGTGCGCCGCGTTCAGGCTCATTCTCCATTCCCTTCACGCGCGTGAACCAGTTGGTGGTGTCGTAGTCCGCGTCGACGAACCCAATGCCATGCTTCCCGGCGAAGCGGATGTTCTCTTCCTTGCGCAGCAGGTATTCCTGCTTCGGGTGGATGTTGGGGTTGTAGAAGAAGATGGTGTAGGTGATGCCCGAGGCCAGCAGCGCCTCCATCACCTCGCCGGAGCAGGGCGCGCAGCAGGAGTGCAGCAGCAGGGGGCCTGCCACCGGTGGCTGCAGGACGGGGCGGGGCACTGCCTCGGTGAGGTCGGTGTATGGAATACGGTGCATCTGCAGCTGCGGGTAACTTGATTTGAAGCGGGAGAGTAAATCATTCGGGGTCAGCCGGGGACCGGGAGCGTTCGGCAAGTGAAAAGTAGAATAAGATGCGCCTGCGCGCGCCGCGCACGGCAACAGGAGCCCGAGATGACGTTTCGCATCGTGTCACTCCTTGTGATCACCGCCGCCCTCAGTGCCTGCGGTCTGGCGGAGACCGGCGCGGCAGCCGCCACCACTGGCGTATCGGCCGCGGAGCAGGCAAGGGAAGCCAAGAAGACCACCGATCGGGTCGAGGCCGACCTCGAGGCCGCCCAGCAGGCCGCCGCCGAGGCGCGCCGGGCTGCCGAAGCCGACTCGCAGT
>DATKBK010000297.1:0-10939 GCA_035514045.1 Steroidobacteraceae bacterium
AACTACCAGGAAAAGACCTACGCCGCGGGGCGAATTCCGGGTGGCTTCTTCCGCCGTGAGGGACGCCCTTCGGAATCCGAGGTCCTGACCTGCCGCCTCATCGATCGTCCGATCCGGCCGCTGTTCCCGGACGGCTTCCTCAACGAAGTGCAGGTGGTCGCGACGGTCGTGTCGCTCGATCCGGATATTCCGGCCGACATTCTCTCGCTGCTGGGCGCCTCGGCGGCGCTGGCGCTGTCGGGAGTTCCCTTCGCCGGTCCCATCGGTGCCGCGCGCGTGGGTTACAAGGATGGCAAGTACCTGCTCAATCCCACCCGCAAGGAAGCCGAAGGTTCGACGCTCGATCTCGTGGTCGCCGGCACCGCCGCCGGGGTGCTGATGGTCGAGTCCGAAGCCGAGGGTCTGCCCGAAGACGTCATGCTGGGCTCGGTGGTGTTCGGCCACGAGCAGATGCAGGTGGCCATCAAGGCCATCAACCAGCTGGTCGCCGACGCCGGCAAGCCGCGCTGGGACTGGAAGCCGGCGCCGGTGGACGCCGAGCTGGTCAGCTTCGTGAAGTCGAACGCGGAAGGCCCCCTCGCGGAAGCCTACCGCATCACCGAGAAACAGCAACGCTATGCCCGGGTCGGCGAGATCAAGGCAGCCCTGCTGGCGGCAGTGCCTCAGGCGGATGGGGTCGCCAAGTGGAGCGCCCAGAACATCGGCACGCAGCTGTTCAATCTCGAAAGCAACATCGTGCGCGAGCGCATCCTGAATGGCGAACCGCGCATCGATGGCCGCGACTACAAGACCGTGCGCCCGATCAACATCAAGGTGGGCGCGCTGCCGCGCACGCACGGTTCGGCGCTGTTCACCCGCGGCGAGACCCAGGCGCTGGTCACCGTGACGCTGGGCACCTCACGCGATGCGCAGATCATCGATGCGCTGGAAGGCGAACGTCGTGAGCCGTTCATGATGCATTACAACTTCCCGCCGTTCTGCGTGGGCGAGACTGGAATGATCGGTTCGCCCAAGCGTCGCGAGATCGGCCACGGCAACCTGGCGCGCCGCGGCATCAGCCCGGTGCTGCCGACGCTGGAAGAATTCTCGTACGTGCTGCGCGTGGTGTCCGAGATCCTGGAGTCCAACGGCTCAAGCTCGATGGCTTCGGTATGCGGCACCAGCCTCGCGCTGATGGATGCCGGCGTGCCCGTGAAGGCGCCCGTGGCCGGCGTCGCCATGGGCCTGGTGCTGGATGGCGGCCGGTTCAAGGTCCTCACCGACATCCTGGGCGACGAGGATCACCTCGGCGACATGGATTTCAAGGTAGCCGGTACGGCCGCTGGCGTGACTGCGCTGCAGATGGACATCAAGGTCGAAGGCATCACTCCCGAGATCATGAAGGTGGCGCTGGAACAGGCCCAGGCCGGCCGACTGCACATTCTCGGCGAGATGAACAAGGTCCTGGCCGCTCCGCGCGTGAAGATGAGCGAGTGGGCGCCGTCGATCATCACCATCAAGATCGATCCGGAGAAGATCCGCGACGTGATCGGCAAGGGTGGCGCGGTGATCCGCCAGATTACCGAGGAGACCGGCACCACCATCGACATCGAGAACGATGGCACGGTGAAGATTGCTTCGGTCAGCGGCGCAGCCGGCCGCGAGGCGCTGGCCCGCATCGAGTTGATCACCGCCGACGTGGAAGTCGGGCGCATCTACGAGGGCCGCGTTGCGAAGCTGATGGACTTCGGCGCCTTCGTCACCATCCTGCCGGGCCGCGACGGCCTGGTGCACATCTCGCAGATCTCTGACGAGCGCGTCGAGAAGGTCGGCGACAAGCTCAAGGAAGGGGACCAGGTGCGGGTCAAGGTGCTCGAGGTCGACCGCCAGGGTCGCGTGCGCCTGTCGATGCGCAGCGTCGACGTGTAGGAATCCGCCGCCCGGGAGCCGCGACCTGCCACCATTGACCCTTGCGGACTGCCGCCAGTAGGCTGGATTCCGCTTCTTTCGAAGAGGTCGGCAGGTTTGCGTTTCTCATGGCTTCTGCTCACCGGACTTGCCGCTGTATTGCACGGGTGCGCAGCGTCCCCACCCGAGGTGCGCGGCGACGGGGATGACGCCGGGCAGGTTGAAGCACCGGCGCAGCTGTCCTTTAAAGTGGCTGTGGTCAGCGACAACCGGCGCATTGCCCGCCATCTGGAGCGTTATCTCGACATCCAGCGTTTCACCGATTTTCCCGACCTGCAGCTGAACGAACTGCGGCGCCTGCTGGGCGAGGTCGAGGCCAATGCGCGTGACCTGCTGGCCGCGCAGGGATACTTCCAGCCGACCCTGGAGCTGCGCACGGGAGAGGCGGACGCCGATCCGGATGCCCCGCGGCAGATCGTCATCGAGGTGGATCCGGGCGAACCGGCCAAGGTGGCGGACCTGGACATCGGTTTCGCTGCACCGGCTACTGATCCCGACGGGCAACGCCAGCGCGAGTCCGTCATCGAGGCATGGCCGCTGCAGGAGGGCGACGCCTTCACGCAAATCGAGTGGGACGCGGCCAAGTCCACCGGCCTGCGCGAACTGCAGCGCGAGCGCTATCCCACTGCCCACATTGCCAGCAGCCTGGCCATTGTCCGCGCCGCCACCAGTACCGTCGATCTGGAAGTGGAGTACGACACCGGTCCCCTGTACCGCTTCGGCGCGCTCGAGCTGCAGGGCGTGGAGCGATACAACGCCGAGGGCATCCGCAACATCGCGCGCATCCCCACCGGTGCCGACTACAGCGAACTCACCCTGCTCGAGGCGCAGCAGCGCCTGGTGGGCAGCGGCTATTTCGACTCTGCATTCCTGGTGCTCGATACCAGCACTGAGGAGCCGCAGCAGGCAAAGGTGATCGCCCAGCTGCGCGAAGCCACCTACCAGAAGCTGGTGTTCGGCCTGGGTTACAGCACCGATGCCGGGCCGCGCGTATCGGTGGACCACAGCCACAATCGCATGTGGCCGCTGCGCTGGCGTGCGCTCAACCAGGTTGCCGTCGGCACCGAAACACAGTCGCTGGCCACTCACTGGACGGCCATGCCCGCGGCATCAGGCTGGGCCTGGAATACGGGCGCCACGCTGTCGCGTTCCGCCTACGGCGATTTCACGGCCAACAGCGTCTCGGTCACCGGCGGACGCGCCCGCTCGGCCGATCGCACCGAGCGTCGCTACTACGGCCAGTACGATGCCAGCGCCGCCGAGGGTGGAGATGCGCCCGGCGGCAGCTCCTCGATCCTGGGCAACTACGCCTGGACCGGCCGCTACTTCGACAACCCCACCAGTCCTGTCCGCGGCCGTGGCTGGGGCGTGGAGGCCGGTATCGGATTCACGCTGACACCGGACCGGGACCCCTTCGTCCGCACCAAACTGCGGGGCCTGCAGCTGCTGCCGATTGGCAGGCCCAACGCGGCCGGGCGTCGCAGCCGCCTGGTGCTGCGTGCCGAAGCCGGCGCCATTTATGCCGCGGACGATGTGCGGATTCCCGTGCCGCTGCTGGTCCTCACCGGCGGCGATACCACAGTGCGCGGCTACAGCTACCACAGCATCGGCAATCGCCTGGATGATGGCAGCACCTACGGCAGCCGCTACATGACCCTGGGCAGCGTGGAATGGCAGCGCCCAATCAGCCTGTTTGGCGATGGCACGACCTGGGAACACACACTGTTCGTGGACGCCGGTGCGGCCTCGGACACCTTTCGTGATGCGGTGGTGCATACCGGCGTGGGTACCGGCATGCGCTGGAGCAGTCCGGTCGGGCCGCTGCAGGCAGATGTGGCCTATGGCACGCGCGATCACCGCTGGCGCCTGCATCTGCGTGTGGGTTTCCAGTTCTAACGGGCCGGCAAATGACGGACCAGGCCAAAAGCGTCGCTTCCCCCGCTCCGACTCCCGCAGCCGGTCTAGTCAGGCGTTCACGCCGCCGGCGCTGGCCGCTGGTCTTGCTGGCGGTACTGGCATTGCTGCTGGCACTGCCGATGGGCGGATGGTGGTGGGCCTCCAGGGATGGATCCTTGCAGCAGGCGCTGCGAATGGCGCAGGGAGTCCTGCCGCCCGGGCAGAGCCTGCAGTTCAGCGATGTGCAGGGCTCGATCACTGGCGGTGGCCGCATCGGGCGGTTGCAGTGGAGCGCGCCGGATTTCGCGCTCGAAATCGACGACCTGCAGCTGGAGTGGTCGCTGCGCCAGCTGCTGGGCCGCGCCCTGCATCTGCGCAAGCTGCAGGCTGCGCGCGTGCACCTGCGTCTGACACCTCGGCCCGATGCACCGGAATCGCCACCGTTCTCGATGCCGGGTGATATCTCGTTGCCCATCGAAGTAGCCGTACCGCTGGCTGTCGCACGACTTCACATCGAGACTATCGGGGCGGATGGCGTGGCGGTGGAGCGCGTGATCCAGGACATCAACGCCCGCTACCACTATGACGGCACGCATCATTCGTTGCAGCTGCACAGCCTGCACTTCGGCCAGAGTTACGCCCAGGCCGATCTGCGACTGCATGCGCGCGATCTGACGCTGCAGGGGCAGGTCGGCGCCGCGCTGCGTGATCTGGTGGCGGATGTTCCGCATACCATGCTGCTGCGCCTGCAGGCCGAAGGCACGCTGGCGGGCGGCGAGGCGGCCCGCATCGAGCTGCGGCTGGATGCCAGCGAACCGACCCGGCAGGAGCCGCTGCCAGAGCCTGCCAATCTGCTGGCGCAACTGGCCGACCTGAGCACCACCCTCGAGGCCGGCACCACCACGGAACTGGCGCAACGGGCGCGGGCCGAAGCCGAGGCCACCGTACATCCCTGGCGCTCGCAGCCGCTGGAGCAAGTTCGTTTTCAGCTCGCAGCCATCGATCTGCGCGCATTCATTGGTTCAGCCCCGGCAACGGTTCTGCATGGGCAGGGCAGTCTGAGCCCTGCTGCCGGTCCTGAAGCGGACGGCTGGGATCTCGATGTGGACCTGCGCAACGCGCAGCCGGGTCCGCTGGATCGAGAGCGACTGCCGGTGGACCGGTTGCTGGCCGATTTGCGGATCGGGACTCGGAGCTGGCGCGCCGAAACCCTGGAGGTGTACTCCGGCTCCGGGCGCCTGGTGGCGCAAGGCCAGTACGGGCCGGGCGAGCAGACGGTGGATGTTCGCGCTGACCTGCGCGAGCTGCCGCTGAAAGGCATCCATAGCCGGCTGGCCAATGCGCCCAGCGCGCAGTTGTCCGGGGCGATGCGGATGAGCGGAAATCTGCGCCAGGGGCTGTCCTTCAATGCGGATCTGCGCACCGATGCGGCTGCAGCCGGCGTGGGCGCGGAGTCGCGCAGTGAGTGGGAGATCCGCAGCCTGCAGCTGGACGGTGATTGGACGCCGACCAGCCTCAGGATCGCGCGGCTGCACGTCGATGCCTTCCAGGCCACGATCGACGGCAGCGACATCGATATCGTGCTGCCGGGTTTCGATGCCATCCAGGCTCGCGTTGTCGCCGCCGCCCCTGGCGTGAGTCTCGACGCCGACGCCGCCATGCGGCAGCAGTCTGGCGGGGGCAAGCTCGCCGTGCAGCTGGAATCAGCCGCACAGACCGTGGCCTGGTTGCAGGAATTGCCCGTGATCGGCGACCGACTGCCCGCGCTGCAGGGCAGTGGCAGCGCCGCGCTGCAGGCCGAATGGCAGGGCGGCTGGCGGCAATGGCTCGAGGGTTTTTCGCAGCCGGCCCGGCACCCGCAGTTGCGTCTTGAGGTCAATGCCGCAGCCGAGGCGCTGCACATCGAGTTGCCCGCGGACACTGCCAACCGCCCGCCGCTGCAGCTGGGTGCGGACAGGCTGGAGCTGCTGCTGGAAGGCAATCTGGCCGCAGCTACCCTGGTCGTGGACGGCGACCTGCGTGTCAACGCCACGCGAGGCACACTGAACACCCGCATGCAGATGACCCGTGACGGTGGCGCCGGACCGCCGGCGTGGAACTTCAGCGTCCAGCAGCTGGTGGCTGCTGCCAATCTGCCCGACCAGCAGCAGCCCTGGCGGCTTGAGTTGGCCGAAGGACTGCAGCTCACTGTCGTCGCGGGCACGGCCGTGGAATTGCGCACTACCGCCGGCAAGGCCAGCTTGTTCGCGCCGCCCGGCAGTGGTGCACACGATGTGGCGCTCGAAGTGGACTGGCAACCGCTGCTGTGGCGAAGGTCCGCCGATGGCACCCTGCGCCTGCAAAGCAGCGGCGCCATCCGCGGCATCCAGCCGGAATGGCTCGATGCGCTGCGCGCTCCCGACGACATCGGTCCGCTGGCCGAAGCCGGCCTCTACACCGATCTGTTGCTGAGCGCCGAATGGGATGTGCAGATGACCGATCAGCTTGCCATCCGCGCGCAACTGAGCCGTGACAGCGGCGATATCTGGTTGCTGGGGTCGGCGCCGGGTGGGGGCGATGGCGATCCCGGCGGTGGCAGTCCGGTCGGGCTGCGCACCTTCGAAGCAGGGGTGCAGTCCTCTGGTGGCCAGGTTGCCCTTGCCCTCGATCTGGACAGCGAACGTGCGGGCAATGCATCCGCGCGCCTCAGCACCGAGCTGGTGCAGCGGGCTGGAGGATGGCGCCTGCCGCAGTCGGCGCCGCTGGCCGGCAATGTGCAGGTGCAACTGCAGGAGCTGGGCGTATGGGGCTTGCTGGCACCGCCGGGCTGGCGCGTCAGCGGCGCGATGAACGCCGACATCACGCTGGCCGGCACCGTCCAGGATCCCGAGCTGCGTGGCACTGTGGAGGGCAGCGGCCTGCAGATCCGCTCCGTGCTCGATGGCATCGACCTGCACGACGGCACGCTGCGCGCGACGCTGGACGGCCAGCAGCTGCAGCTCACGGAGCTTGCCCTGCAGGGCGGTACCGGCAGTCGCGCCTACATCAGCGGCATCAGCGGCAACCGTACCCAACCCGCCAGCGCCCGCGGCCGCATGATTGTCACCGGCAGCATCGACTGGAGCGGGGTGGCCACCGCCGCACCGGGGCAGACCGGCATCAGCATGGACCTGAGCGCCAGCCTCGAGCGCATGCAGGCGTTGGTGCGCAACGACCGGCAGCTGACCCTGAGCGGCGAACTGTCGGCCGGTCTGCAGCAGGGAGCGCTGCGTGTGCGCGGCGACCTGCGGGTGGATCGGGGCACCATCCTGCTGCCCGATGCGGGCGCGCCCACGCTGGGCGACGACGTCGTGGTGGTGCGTGACGCAGACGACACCGCGGCGCTCGCCGATCGCAATGCGCGCGGCCAGTTGCAGACGGCATTGCCGCTGGACCTGGAGGTCGAGCTGGATCTGGGCCGCGACCTGGCCGTGCAGGGGATGGGCCTCAGTACGCGCCTGGAAGGTGAGCTGATTGTGCGCAGCTCTTCGGGTGGGCGAGATTCCTTCAGCGTATTCGGCGAGGTGCGCACTGACGATGGCCGTTACCGCGCGTGGGGCCAGGCGATGAACATTGAGAGCGGCATCGTGCGTTTCAATGGCTCCTACCTGAATCCGTCGCTGAACCTGCTGGCCATCCGTCCAGAGATCGAAGTGCGGGCCGGTGTGCGCGTCACGGGTACGCTGAGCGCGCCGGTGGTGCAGTTGTATTCCGATCCATCCCTGCCCGAATCGGAGATTCTGTCCTGGGTGGTGTTGGGCCGACCCTCGGTCATCAGTGGCGCGGAGGGCAGCTCCATGCAGCAGGCGGCGCTGAGTTTGCTCGCCGGACGACTGGCCAGCAGCTTCGCCGACGATATTGGCGTGGATGAGCTCGGCGTGAACGAGTCCGCCTTTTCGATCGGCAAGCGGATCTCGAATGAGCTCTATGTGACTTACGAGGCGGGACTATCCGGCGCGGCCAGCGTGTTGTATGTGTTCTATGACATTACCCGCCGCCTGACGTTGCGGGCCCAGACCGGCGAAGCCAGCGCAGTCGATCTGATCTACACCATCAACTACGACTGATTGCAGTCAGCCAGGCAATTGGCGGTCAGCGCGCGGCCACACCGTGAGCTGGCTGGAACTGGCGCACTGACTGTTCCAGGTAACCGGACATGCCGCTTTGCACCGGTGTGCCATAACTGCGGATCACCTGCGACAGGAACTCGCGGCTCATCATGGGCTGGCTGCCGTGCTCCTGCTCGGCGATCACCTGCAGCAGGATGTTGCGCGTGATGTCGGCCTGGGATTTCTTGTCGATCACGATGAAGTCGATCTGCTCCACCACCAGGCGACGGATGTCGGCCAACGTGATGTAGCGGCTCTCCACGGTGTCGTAGAGCCGGCGGTTGGGATACTTCTTCACGACCCTGGGTTCGCTCATCCCCACTCCTCCTGCCTGCGTGCGGACCAAGGCGCCGCAGGCTGCTGCAGAATATGTTCAATTCGGCAGCGCAATCGCGCGAATGCCTGACAGTCGCGCTGTACTCCAGTGTGTCACGGACCAGTGCAGCATGTCACTGACTGGGGCAGCTTTCAATTCCTCTGGCAGGGCGATATCCAGCAATCCCAGGGCCTCCGCCAGCGTGCCCCGCTCATCCAGCCCTGCCAGTGCCACAGAGCGCCGTGACTTGGCGAGCTTCGCGCCCCCCGGCTCGGTGAGCAGGGGTATGTGCGCGTAGCGCGGCACGGGCAACTGCAGCGCCTGGAGGATGGCGATCTGCCAGGCGGTGCTCTCCAGCAGGTCGGCGCCGCGCACCACGTCACTGATGCCCTGGTGGGCGTCGTCCACCGCGACGGCGAGCTGGTAGGCGGCGAGGCCGTCGCGCCGGTACAGGATCGGATCACCCAGCAGGCGCGGGTCGTAGGAGCTGCGGCCCTGAATGAGGTCATCAACCACTATCGCCGCGTCATCGAGTCGCAACCGCCAGGCCGAATCTGCGTCGGTGACGACCAGGTCACGACACAGGCATGGCGCGGGCAGGCTGCGCGCTTCGCGCGCGCAGCGGCAGCGGTAGCTCAGCTGTGCATCCACGAGCCGTTGCAGGGCCTCATGGTAGGCCGCGCGGCGCCCTGACTGGTACAACACCGGTTCGTCGGAGGTGAGGCCGAACCGCGCCAGTGTGGCCAGGATGGCATCGGCGGCGCCGGGCACCACGCGCGGCGAATCCACGTCTTCCATGCGGATCAGCCAGCTGCCGCCATGGGCGCGTGCATCAAGCCAGCTGGCCAGGGCCGCCAGCAGCGAGCCCTGGTGCAACAGGCCGGTGGGGGAGGGAGCGAAGCGCCCGCGATAGGGCGCCACAACGCTAGCGGTAGCGGTCGTCCCGGTCGCCGTACTGCTTTTCACGGCGTTCGCGGCGCTCCTGCGCTTCGATGGAAAGCGTCGCCACGGGCCGCGCTTCGAGGCGCTTGACGCCGATCTGTTCGCCGGTTTCCAGGCAATAGCCATAGGAACCGTCTTCGATGCGGCCCAGCGCCTCGTCAATCTTGCGGATCAGCTTGCGCTCCCGGTCGCGGGTGCGCAATTCGAGGCTGAATTCCTCTTCCTGCGTGGCGCGATCGTTGGGGTCGGGGAAATTTGCCGCCTCGTCCTTCATGTGCGAGACCGTGCGATCCACTTCCATCATGAGGTCGCGCTTCCAGCTGACCAGGATGCGGCGGAAGTGATCGAGCTGCTCCTTGCTCATGTACTGCTCGCCGCGCTTGACGACATACGGCTGTACGTTGCGTGGTCCGGAGAGAAGGTTGTCGCCGGTATCGTCTTCGGCGGATTCGACGGCGGGCACGCGGGCAGGGGGCAGCGGAATCTTCTTGGTGGGCACTGAGGTTTGGGTCTTCTGGGCTGGGGTTGCTGGTCTGGCCGCTCGAGCGGCCTTCGGAGGCGGGCTCGCGGCACGGGTCGCCGGGCCGCCGGCCTTGGCAGGCTTCCTGGCGGGAGTGGCGGCCTTCCTGGCGCCCTTCGCTGGTGGGGGAGCGGACTTCGCTGCTGCCGTCTTCTTCGGCTTGCTGGCTTTGGGCGCGGACTTTTTCGCCGCCATTTTTCGGCTCCCGTGCGATCCCTAGGGCCTGTGAAAAGGACGCGGGATTATACAGGCCAACCCGCAGCTGTACAGAGGCGCGCGCAGCCGGCCAGGCCCGTCAGGGCAGGCACACTTCGGGCGCCAACTGCCAGCCCGGCTGTGCGTGCTGGGCCACGACCGTGGTGTAAATGCCGCCGCGGACATAGAACTCGGCCGTCAGGCGCATGAAGCGCGGCGCCGTGGCGCCGGCAAGATGGTCGAGGATCTCGTTGGTGACCGCCTCGTGGAAACAGCCGCGATTGCGAAACGACCACAAATACAGCTTGAGGGACTTCAGCTCAACGCACAGCCGGTCAGGGACGTACTCGAGCTTGAGCGTGGCGAAGTCCGGCTGCCCCGTCTTCGGGCACAGGCAGGTGAACTCCGGCATCGTCATGCGGATGGTGTAGTCGCGCCCGGCCTGCGGGTTCGGGAAAGTCTCGATGGCGCTGTTGGCTTGGGTGCTCATGATCGGTGCAACTAATCTACACTAGGCCGCTTGGTTTTTTGACCCGCCTGGACCTTCAAGTCACCTGATGCGCCTGACCAGAGTAAAGCTCGCCGGTTTCAAGTCCTTTGTCGAACCCACAGCGGTGCCGTTTGCCACCAACCTTACCGGCGTGGTCGGTCCCAATGGCTGCGGCAAGTCCAACATCATCGACGCGGTGCGCTGGGTGATGGGCGAGTTGTCCGCCCGCCACCTGCGTGGCGATTCGATGACCGATGTGATCTTCAACGGCTCCGGAGGGCGGCGGCCGGTGGGCACTGCCTCGGTGGAACTGGTGTTCGACAACAGCGCCGGCAAGATCGGCGGTTCCTATGCGGGCTACACCGAAATCTCGCTCAAACGGGTGGTGTCCCGCGACGGCAACAGCGCCTATTTCATCAACGGCTCGCGCTGCCGGCGCAAGGACATCACCACCCTGTTCCTGGGCACTGGCCTGGGCTCGCGCAGCTACGCCATCATCGAACAGG
>DATKBK010000298.1:0-8504 GCA_035514045.1 Steroidobacteraceae bacterium
CCCGCTCGGCACACGTGATGTGGATGCACGATGAGTACCGCGCACTTCCCGTCCCGGTTGCGCTGGTGCGATGTTGTTCTACCCATGCAACCTTCCAGGCAGCTGCCAGGCACCAACGTCAACTGCAGTTGCGCGCAATGCGCGCGGGAGGTACTGCTTGACACCATCGGTCATTCGCACCGGCTTGATCCTGCTGCTGGCCGCGACCGCACCACGCATCGCGTTTGCCGAGCCGTATCTGGCCGTGCAGAACGGTCTGCAATGTGCCACCTGTCACGTGAACCCCACCGGCGGCGGCATGCGCAGCAGCTTCGGCACGCTGTGGGGACAGACCACCCTGCCGGCGCGCACGTTGTCCCCGTCCGGCACTCCCTGGACCGGCGAGTTCGGCCAGTACGTCGCCATCGGCGCCGACCTGCGCGCAGGTGGCAGCTGGCTGGATCAACCCGGCGCACAGGGCTCGTCTTCCTTCGACCTGGACAGCCTGCGCGCCTATCTTGACCTGCGCGTGATTCCCGGGCGGCTGGACCTCTACATCGATCAGCGGCTCGCCCCGGGCGCCAGCAGCAATGCGGAGGCCTGGCTCAGGCTCAATACCCTGGACCGTCGCTTCTACCTGAAGGCTGGCCAGATGTATCTGCCGTTCGGCATCCGTCTGCAGGATGATGGCGCGTTCATCCGCGAGCGCACCGGCATCAGCTTCAACACGCCCGATCGCGGCCTCGAAGCCGGATTCACTGGCACGCGCTGGACGGCGCAGCTTGCGGTGAGCAACGGCACCGCCGGCGCGCCCGAGGTGGACCGCGGCAAGCAGTGGAGCCTGCGCAGCGAGTACGCGCACGCTCGCTGGCGCGCCGGCGCCAGCTTCAACGTCAATGACTTCGACGCCGGCACGCGACGCATGCAGGGCGTGTTCCTGGGCGCCAGGACCGGCCCGATCGCCTGGCTGGCGGAACTGGACGCCATCGTGGATTCGACCGGGGGGCCGAAGGTCAAGCAATGGGTCGCCCTGCTCGAGGCCAACTGGCTGGTCCGCAAGGGCCACAACCTCAAGCTCACCGCCGAGCGCCACGATCCGGACCGCGACACCTCCATCGATCGCCAGACGCGCCTGTCGCTGCTGTGGGAGTACACACCCCTGCCGTTCCTGCAGTTGCGCGCGGGCCTGCGCCAGCACGACGACGACGCCGGGATTCCGTTCCAGAACCGGCGCATCGCCTTCGTGCAGCTGCATAGCTACCTGTAGCCGTCCGGCCCCGTACAATCACGGCATGATCCGGACGGCTTCAGTCGTCGCCGCTTGCATCCTGCTGGCGCCGCGGGCAGTGGCCGCGCAGCCCTCCTGGGGCGGCTCGGTCACGCTGGCCAGCAATCATCTGCTGCGCGGTATCTCGCGCAGCAGCAACGATCCGTCACTGTCGACCGAAATCCACCTGCAGGGACCGCAGGGCTGGTTCACCGGATTGTGGGCGGCCACCAGCCGGGCGCGTCCGATGGATGACACTGCAGTGGAAGTGGCTGCGACCGCTGGCTGGAATGGCGCGCTGGGTGCACTCTGGCACTGGAGCGGCAGCTACTCGCATTATGAAAGTCCGTGGCAGACCGACACCTCCAGCTACCGCTACAACGAGTTCACGCTCGACCTGCAGCTGCGCGATGCGTTGTTGCTCTCGGTCAGCTGGTCACCGGACAGGTCGGCCTACTCTCCCTATTTCGGGCCGCTACCACGGCGCGACACGTTCGCCTACGAGCTCAGCTTCCAGCGCCCGCTGCCCGCGGGACTGCGCGCCCACGCTGGCGCCGGATACCACGACCTGGCCGAACACCTTGATGACGGGTACTGGTACGGCAGCGCGGGAATCGGCTGGACGTGGCGCCGCTGGCACTCGGACCTGTCCTATGTCCACCCCGGCAGGGCCGCGCGCAACTACGCCTGGCCGGGCACGGTCCGCCGCCGTGCCCAGCTGCAGCTCAGCTACGTCTTCCGGACCACCCCCTGATGCAACCGCCCGGTGCGCCCGTGGTACATACCGGCATGCCGCGCGTCTCTGCCTCGATTGGTGATAGTCAGGAATCCCTGCTGCTGCAGCGCATCGCCCGGCGCGACCGCCAGGCGCTGGAGGAGCTGTATCACGCCTACCACCGGCGGCTGTCGCGTTTTCTGCTGCGGCTGGCACCACGCTACGATTTTGCCGAGGAAGTCATCAACGAGACCTTCTGGGTGATCTGGCGCAAGGCGGGTGAGTTCCGCGGCGCCTCGCGCGTGTCCACCTGGATCATGGGCATCGCGTACCGCCGCGCACTGCGGGCCCTGCGCAGCGCGCGGCAGGCCAGTGCCGCTGACAGTCGTGCGCGCGAGCAGGGCGACGACCAACACGACGACGTCGATGCGCTCGCCACCCAGGACTGGATCGCCCGCGCCATGCGCGAGTTGCCGGAGGAACAGCGCCTGACGCTGGAACTTGCCTATTTCATGGGCCATTCCTGCGAGGAGATCGCCGCCATTACCGGCAGTCCGGTGGGCACGGTCAAAGCCCGCATGTTCCATGCGCGCGAGAAGCTGCGGCGCACACTGCCCGCGCTGGGAGGAGCGCCATGAATCACAGCGACGCCTGGGATCTTATCCCATGGCTGGTCAACGGCAGCATTGACGACGCGCAGCGCGGGCCGCTTGAGCGTCATCTGGCAGACTGCGGCGCTTGCCGCGATGAAATGCGCGCCCAGCAAGCGCTGCTGCAGGCGATGCAGGCGCCGCCACTGGTGGCCGCGATGCCGCGCGCCTCGCTGCAGAAGCTGTGGCTGCGGCTTGATGCCGAATCCATCGCCCGGCCGGACCGGATCACTGCGCCCGCGAGCCGCCAGACGCCGACGCGTTCCTGGCGCATTGCCGCGGCCGCCAGTGTCGTACTGGTGCTGGGCGCGGCAATGGTCGGCCTGGTCCAGCCGCTGCTGTTCGAGCCATCCGCCAGCTTTCGCACGGTAAGCGACCCGGGCGCCGAACCTGCAGCCGGCACCGTGCGCGCCGTGTTCACCAGCAACACGACGGTGGTGGAGCTGCAGGCGCTGCTGGAGCACACCGGGCTGGGCATTGTCGCCGGCCCGACGGCCAGCGGCGTGTACACCCTGGCTCCGGCGTCCGCCGCCACCGACGCGCAGGCGGCACTGGCGGCGCTGCGTGCAGATCCCGCGGTACGCTTTGCCGAGCCGGTGAACCCATGACGGGTGTGCAGCGATGAAACGGACCGCAGGACTGGCCTGCCTGGTCGCAATCGCAATGGCCGGCTGCACCACCCCCGGACGCCACGATGCGCTCACTGGCGCCATACCGCACGCCATGACCGACGAGTCGGAACTGGTCATCGTCGCCATCGACAACGATGCTGCAGCGGGCCCGCCCCGCCCGGCCAGCACACGCCCGGCATACCAGGGGACCAGCTACGCCGCCGGAACCGCAGCGCGCGCCACGATGCGCGCACTGGCCGGCGAGTATGGCCTGACCGAAGTCACCGCATGGCCCATCGAGGTACTGCAGATGCACTGCGCGGTGCTGCGCATCCCCGCTGGCGGCTCGCGCGCCCAGCTGCTGCAGCGGCTGGCCGCGGACTCGCGCGTGCGCCTGGCGCAGCCGATGAACGCCTTCGCCTCGCGCAGCATCGCGTTCAACGATCCCTACGCGCCACTGCAGACCGGGTTCCAGCGCATCGACGCCGCCGGTGCGCAGCAATTTTCGCGCGGCGAGAAGGTGCGCGTCGCGGTGATCGATACCGGCCTGGACTCAAGCCACCCGGACTTCGGTGGCCGCGTGTCGGTACAGCGCAACTTCGTGGATCGCGACGCCGGCCGCTTCCAGCGCGATCACCACGGCACCGCCGTCGCCGGCGTGATCTCGGCGGCGGCGAACAACGGGCTCGGTATTGTGGGCGTTGCACCGCGGGTCGAGGTCGTGGCGCTCAAAGCCTGCTGGGAATCCGGCCCGCCCGGCGGCGCCGCGCGCTGCAATTCGCTGACGCTCGCGCAGGCACTGTCCGCCGCCATCGAGGAGCGGGCGCACGTCGTCAACCTCAGTCTTACCGGCCCGCCTGACCCGCTGCTGAATGCGCTGGTCGCGGCCGGCAGCGCGCGCGGAATCCTGTACGTCGGTGCCGCCCCCGCGGACGCTGTCGCCGGTGGCTTCCCGGCCAGCGCTCCGGCCGTGATTCCGGTCGACATGGCCGAGGCGGCCGCCGGCCGCGCAGACGTGTTGCGCGCGCCGGGACAGGAAGTGGTGACGCTGGTGCCCGGAGGCCGCTACGACTTCATTTCGGGCCCGTCGGTGGCCACGGCGCATGTCAGTGGCGCCGTGGCGCTGCTGGTCGCAAAGCAGCGCAACCTCGATCGCGATGCGGTGTTCGACCTGTTGAAGCGCAGCGGGACGCAGATCAATGCCTGCGTCGCGCTGTCCGCACTGGCTCCCGGCCGGTTGGCAAATTGCAGTCGGTGATGATGCACTGAAACGCGCCGATATCGAGCGGGTTGCCGTCGTCAGATGCCGGTGGGCGCCTCGAAGGTCACGTCACGCACCTGATCGCTCATGCCCTGCTCCCATGTGCTCCAGCCGGCATTCATGCCATAGGGGCTGCGCTGCAGGAAGGCATCGATCTTGGTGATCAGCCCCTTCTCGATCTTGAACACCTCGGCGATCTGCCAGGTGTGCGGCTGCACGGGACCGGCCACCACATCGCGGCCACCGGGGGTCTTGAACTTGCGCGTCTCGCCACCCGAGTGATCGAAGAACGCGAAGGCGAACACGATGCCGCGCTCCTGGTCGACGGCCACGAAACGCCGGTCACGGATGCGGTTCACGAAGTACATCAGGCCCGACTCGAACTGTTCGATGCAGGTCCACTGCCCCGAGTAGCCGGTGGCGGTCTTCGGATCGGGCCGCGTCTGCCCTGCCGGGGTGGGCGAGTTGGTCGCCCGGCCGCCATTCTCGTGCCGGTCGCATTCCGGGCCGAACGGATAGTCGCCCTTGCCGTCGTTCTTCTGCAGGCCGGTGAAATACTTGTTGCCCTGCGTGATCAGGTCGGCGCGCGACATGCGCTCGCCCGCCGGCACCGCCTGCAGGTACTTCGGATGCGTCTGCATGGCATCCACCTGTGAATAGGTGCGGTTGTGCGCCTGACCGGTCTCGTTGGGAAACCGGAACACGATCTGCTCGATCTCGGTGATCTGCCGGTTGGCCACGCGCAGGCGCAGCGCGATCAGCGAGCCATTGAAATTGGCCGCCTCGCGGTGATCTTCCTGGATGGTGGCGAGCACCGTCACCTGGCCCGCCGGTACATCGGTGACGAACAGGCGGTACTTGCCCTTGCCCTTCATCGTGTTCCACAGGCCGTCACCGATCAGCAGCCGCTGGCCGTCCTCGGTGAAGCGCACATTGGGCGACAGCGGCACGGCCGAAGGATTGTTGACCGTCACCGCATCGAGGTAACGCTCGACCATGCCCTCGAGACAGGCGCGGTCACAGGCGGTGGCGGCTGCCTGCGCGGCATTGGCGGCGTTCGCGGCAGCCAGGGCAAGCAGTCCGGCCGCAGCCACGTACAGCAGATTCTTCTTCATGACACCCCCGGATTGTTGTGGGCGATTCTGCCCCATGGCGCCGGGCCTGCGCCATCGCCGAAATGCTATCGGTCGGCGATCAGAACGCCGGCAACGCGCTGGCTGGCTGCTTCTTGAGGGCCTCGCCGTCTTCCTTCGTCAGGCGGCGGTCCGTCACCGCCTGGTCCACCATGGTGCGGAACAGGCCCAGGTATTCGTTGCGGCTGCGGTACAGCGACTGCAACTGCGCGGCAGAAAAGGGCTGCATCACGCCGGTCAGTTCGCAGGCGGTGCGGGCGGGGGCGCTGTCGTCGCGCGGCGTGCCGCTGCCGGCATAGGTTGCCAGCGGCAGGTCCAGTTGCGGCAGGCGCCAGCCACCCAGCGCATTACCGTTCGCATCCCGCAGGGGCCGATGGGTGGAATCGGTCTGGATGCGCGGCAGGCTGACCATCGGGATGCGCGCAGTCAGCCACTCCACGTATTGCTGCCAGATGGCATTGAACGCCAGGCCCACCGGGAAGTCGCCGCGCGGCTCGAAGCACAGCCCATCGGCAGGCGCCGCGAAGCCGGCAATGGCGAGGTCAGCTGCCGTGGGCATGCCGGCGGCGAACGGGCCGGCGTGCCCGCTGCCCGCGATCTCGTACAGCCTGAATACGTCGCGCGGCTCATCGCTGTCTTCGCGGCGCAGCGCCGGCTGGCTGTTGAAATCCGATTCAGTCATCGCCATCACGAACGGCACGTCGCGCGGCAGCACGCTGCGACGCGGATCGTCACTGGTCAGGGCTTCGGCGCACTGGTTGATCGGCACCGCATTGGCGCCGGCCGCATTCAGGTAGCCATCGAACACCGGCGCGCCATTGCCCAATCGCAGCAAGCGGTGCATGGCATTGGCGAAGGTGGTCACGTAGCCGCCGGTCTGGGAGTAGCCTGCCGCCACGATGTGCCGCGGCGCGAGGTCGAGCAGCGGGTTCTCCTTGCTGGAGCTGCGCAGCAGCGCGCCCACCTGTGCGATCAGGTCCCAGCCCAGGCCGTTCTCGGCATCCGGCGGATTGACGCGCGGATCGCTGGCGCCCGGCGACCCGTCACGCGGTGGCGCCGGCCGGCAATCCGCCTGCTGGGCATAGGAAAAGTTCAGCGCCGCATAGCGCACCGCATCGAAGCGGCGCAGCGTCGTGGCCGCCACCGGCTTCACCGTCACGCCCACCCAGACGTCGCCGCGGCGCGTGAAGTGTTCCCACGAGAAGCCCCACAGCGGCGCGAAATCATACAGGCCGGTGGGATTGAGCAGCTCCACCACCACCATGCCACTGGCCTTGCTGGCGTCACGCGGCCGACGCACCAGGATGCGCGTGGCGTAGGGAATCGCCGCATCGCGCACACCCGCCGTCGCCTCGCCAGGACCTCCCGCCCACGCATAGACATTGGCAAAGCCCTGGACGAGGTACTCGGTCTCGCTATAACCCAGCGCGGCCAGATTCACCGGCTGCTGCACGCGATCAGCGGCCAGGAAGGGGCGGTTGGTCGCACTGACGGGCAGCGCGCGCGCGCGCGGCGTGACCACCAGTTGTGGCGCCATCGGTTCGAGGGCCGGCAGCGCCGGTGCAAACGCAAGCAGGGCCAGCAGCGGCCAGCAGAATGATCGGAGTGCCATTGCGGCACTACACTATTTCTGGCCTCACGCTGTCAACGCGCCAGCGGGAATTTCCCACCGTTCCGCAACACCGGTGGCATCGATTCGCCACCGGTGTTGCGGCTCGGGCGCTTACCAGTAGCGGGGGGTCTTGTAGTAGTCGAAGGCGCGATCGCGATAGACCATGCCGTCATACGCCGTCAGTTCTGCCAGCGAATCGGACGGTGCGGCCGCGAGCTGCTCCCGGGTGCGGGCGATCACATAGCTCTTCTGCGAGGGATCGTAGTCCAGCTCGTTCCACGGCAGCGGATGAAATTTTTCACCCACGCCCAGCACGCCGCCGAAGCTCACCACGGCGAACATGATGTTGCTCGAAGTCTTGTCGAGCACGATGTCCTTGATCTCGCCCACCGACTCGCCAGAGGCGTCCCGCACCTTGGTGCCGGCGACGCGCGAGGCGAGGATGGCGCTGGTATGTCCTGTTGCGGTACTCATCAGAGAATCTCCTTGCTGCAATGGGTGCGACTGAAGCAGTTCGCGCAAGGTGCAGTATTCGCGCTGCATCGCATGGCGGCTGCCGGAGCATGGCTTGCCGGCATGGCGGCAGTGTCCTACCAGTGGCCTATCGGTGGGACCGGAACGCCACCAGGTCCAGATCGGCATCACCCGCGCCGGACAGCGTGTTGCGCAGCATCTGCGCGGCCATCATCGAGAACGTGATGCCATTGCCCCCGTAGCCGAGCACGGCGTAGCAGTTTCGCATCCCCGGCACGGCCCCGATGGTAGGCAGCCCCTGCGCCGAGGCGCCGAATGAGCCACCCCAGGCATACCCGATACGGGGGTCGACCTGCGGCAGCAGCGCAGCCAGGCGCCGCTGCAACCAGGCGGTCTTGCGCCCCAGCAGCGCGTCCCGGGCGCCGGCATCGGCAATCTTCTCGTCGCCGCCACCGCAGAGGAGCCGGCCATCCGCCGTGGTGCGCAGATACAGGTAGGACTCACTGGCCTCCCAGATGAGCACCGGATCGGGCCAGGGCGCGCGCCGCTGCGGACGCGTGGCGATCGCCCAGGTAGAAACAATGCGATGGCCGTGGGCCGGCACGCCGCGCGGCAGTTCGTAGCCGGTGGCAAACACCAGGTGCCGGGCGGTGATGGCGCGCCCGGAACGCGTGGTTGCGCGCACGCCCGACCTGCGGGGCGCCACGGTCATGATCTCCTCGGGGGCGAACAATTCCGCTCCCCTTGCTGCGGCAGCACGCAGGAAACCCGCGGCCAGCGCGCGTGGATTGGCCGCCAGTGA
>DATKBK010000299.1:0-6139 GCA_035514045.1 Steroidobacteraceae bacterium
CTTCAACTCGCCCAAGACCTATGCGCTGATGGAGGACACCATCAAGTTCCTCGCCGCGCGCGGGGTGAAACTGTTCCGCCTCGATGCGTTCGGCTACACCACCAAGAAGATCGGCACCAGCTGCTTCCTGGTCGAGCCCGATGTATACGACATTCTCAAGTGGATCAACAGCGTGGCGCTGGAGCATGGTGTGGAGACGCTGCCCGAGGTGCACGACCACTCCAGCTACCAGTACGCCATCTCGCTGCACGGCATGCATCCTTACGCCTTTGCGCTGCCACCACTGCTGCTCTATTCGCTGCTCGATGCCAACAGCACCTACCTGAAACAGTGGCTGCGCATGTGTCCGCGCAACCAGATCACCGTGCTTGACACCCATGACGGCATCTGCATCCCGGACGTGGAAGGCGTGCTGCCGAAGAACGAGATCCAGGCGGTGATCGACAACGTAAGCGCGCGCAGCGCCGATCCCATCCTGCGCCGCTCGGCGGCGAACGTGCACAGCGTCGGCGCCATCTACCAGCTGACCTGCACCTACTACGATGCGCTGAAGCGCAACGACGACGCCTACATCGCCGCCCGTGCCATCCAGTTCTTTGCGCCGGGCACCCCGCAGGTGTACTACGTGGGCCTGCTGGCGGGCCAGAATGACCACGAGCTCATGGATTCCACCGGCGAGTCGCGCGACATCAATCGCCACCGCTACTCGCTCGAAGAGGTCGATGAGGCGGTGAAACTGCCGGTGGTGCGGCGCCTGAAGAAGCTGATGGAGTTTCGCTGCTCCTACCCCGCCTTTGATGGCGTGTTCCACCTCATGTATTCCAACGCCAGCAGCGTCGCCATGTGCTGGCGCAATGGCGAGTTCCGCTGCGAACTGTTCGTGGACCTGAACTTCAAGAAAGCCACAGTGGGCTACGTGGATGTCAAATCCAGGCGTTGGCTCAAGTTCCGCTGCTGAGCAGCGTGCAAAGTCCGGACTGGCGACCGGGACATGCTTGCGCAACATCAATTGCTTCGACGCGTGAGCTGCCTCGCGTGCTGATTGCCTTCAACAAGCCCTTTGGCGTGATCTGCAAGTTCCGGCCGGAAGCAGGGCGGCGCACGCTGGCCGAGTTCGTTGCCGTGCCCCGCGTTTATCCCGCGGGACGACTCGACACCGACAGCGAAGGCCTGCTGCTGCTGACCGATGACGGCGCATTGCAGTCGCGCATCACCGATCCAAAGCACAAACTCTCCAAGATCTATTGGGCGCAGGTGGAAGCGGTACCGACGCCAGAAGCGCTGGGCGCGCTGCGCGAGGGTGTCGAGCTGGGCGATGTTGCGACCCTGCCAGCTGAAGTGCGCCTCATCGAGGAGCCGACTGACCTTTGGCCACGGCATCCGCCGATCCGCTACCGTGCGAAAATCCCCACCAGCTGGCTGGAATTGACGCTGCGCGAGGGCCGCAATCGCCAGGTACGGCGCATGACGGCACGGGTCGGATATCCGACGCTGCGGCTGGTGCGCGCCGCGATCGGGCAGGTCAGCGTTGCAGATCTGGCGCCGGGTCAGTGGCGCGAGATCGACCCGGCTTCGCCCTGGAGCGCGATGTGAATGCGCTGCTCGCTCCTTCCTTGCGGGCGCGCTTTCAGATCGCGATGTCGATGCTCACCGGACAATGGTCGGAGCCCATCACTTCGGCGTGGATACTCGCGCCCCTGACCTTGCTGCTGATCGACCCGGACACCAGCACGTAGTCGATTCTCCATCCCACATTGCGGGCGCGGGCATTGGCGAAATGCGACCACCACGAGTAGTGGCCGTTGCCCTGGGTGAACAGGCGGAAGGTGTCGACGAAGCCGGCGTCGACGAAATTCTGGAACCCTTCGCGCTCCTCGTCGGTGAAGCCTTTCTTGCCGCGGTTGGGCTTCGGATTGGCGAGGTCGAGCTCGGTGTGCGCCACATTGAGGTCGCCACAGAAGATCACCGGCTTGGTGAGGTCGAGCTGCTTCACATAGGCCAGGAAGGCCCGAT
Organism: Steroidobacteraceae bacterium; assembly: GCA_035514045.1. Taxonomy (GTDB): domain Bacteria; phylum Pseudomonadota; class Gammaproteobacteria; order Steroidobacterales; family Steroidobacteraceae; genus ZC4RG30. Next base: position 2,014 of record DATKBK010000299.1, read on the forward strand.
CCCAATGCGCATGCCGCAGTTTCAGGCGCGACAGATCGTCCTTGGCATTGGGCGTATACACGGTGACGGCATGGAACTTCGGATACTCCGCGGTGATCACGCGGCCCTCGTTCCACGAATCGCGCTGCAGTTCGTCGGCGAAGCTGAACTTGCCGGCGAAGCTGTCGGGGAACCCGCAGATCACCTTGAGCGGTTCCTGCCGGGAGAAGATGGCCGTACCCGAGTACCCCTTCTTCTGCGCCGAGTTCCAATACTCCTGGTAGCCCGCGAGGTCGATCTCGGCCTGCCCTTTCTCGGCCTTGGTTTCCTGCAGGCAGAGGATGTCCGGCTGATGCTCGGCCATGAACTGCTGGAAGGTGCCCTTCCTGACCACCGCCCGGATGCCGTTGACGTTCCATGAATACAATTTCATGGCGGCGAGTATAGGAACAAAGGGTCCGAGGCAGCTTTGCGGGCTGCGCGCTGGACAAGGTGAGTCGCCTAGTTGAGAATGCGTCTCATCTACAGCGACTGATGTAATATGTCAAATCAGAACGGGCGTGCCGGCGTGGTGGCGGCTCCGGATCCCGCGCTCGAACTGCGGTCCCTGGGCCGCAACTACGGTTCGCTGGCCGCGGTGCGCGATGTGAGTCTGGCCGTCGGACGCGGCGAGATCATCTGCCTGCTGGGAAGTTCCGGCTGCGGCAAGAGCACGCTGCTGCGCCTGATCGCGGGCCTGGAGGCGCCCGATGCGGGCAGCATTGTCATGGCGGGCGTGACCCTTAGTGACGCCGGGGCCTTCGTGCCGCCGGAGCAGCGCGGCATTGGACTGGTATTCCAGGACTACGCCCTGTTTCCGCACCTGTCCATCCTCGACAACGTGGCGTTCGGCCTGCGCGGCGCGAAGCCCGAACGCATGGCAGCGGCGCGCGTCGCGCTGACGCGGGTACGCCTTGAATCGCGCGCTGACAGTTATCCGCACATGCTGTCCGGCGGCGAACAGCAACGCGTGGCGCTGGCGCGCGCGCTGGCCCCGCAGCCGCGGCTGCTGCTGATGGACGAGCCCTTCTCCAATCTGGACCGCAACCTGCGCGACCGCGTCCGCACCGAAACACTGGCCATCCTGCGCGAGGCGCGGATCACCGCCATCATCGTTACCCACGACCCCGAAGAAGCACTGCGCATCGCCGACCGCATCGTGCTGATGCGCCACGGCACCGTCGAGCAGGATGCGCCTCCGGAGTCGCTCTACCGCAGCCCTGCTTCACTGTACGCCGCGCGGTTCTTCAGCGAGCTGATCGAACTGCGCGGCCTGTGCGCCGGTGGCCAGGTCGCAACGCCGCTGGGCAGGTTCACTACGCCGAAGCTGCCAGATGGGCAAACGGCCTGCATCGCACTGCGACCGCACGACCTGCAGCCGGCTGCCAGCGGCATCGCGGCCCGGCTGCTGGACCGCACCTTCCTGGGCCCCGTGCAGCAGCTGCGGCTGGCGGTCAGCGGCCTGACCGACCCACTGGTGCTGCAAGTCCACGAACCCTGTTCAGCCCAACCGGGCGAGCCCATGTTCCTGAATGTCGACACACGCGCAGCGCTGGTCTTCCCCGCGAACTGAAAATTCAATCAAGGAGCCATCCATGAACCGCTTCCCACCATTGCGCAAACTGCTACAGGGCTGCATGGCTACCCTGGCCCTGGTGGCCGGCACTGCCGGCGCCGCCGAAGTGAATCTCTACACGACCCGCGAGCCGGGGCTCATCCAGCCGCTGCTCGACAAATTCACTGCCACCACCCGTATCAAGGTCAATACCGTGTTCGTCAGCGAAGGCCTCGCCGAGCGCGTCGCTGCGGAGGGCCGCCGCTCTCCCGCTGACGTGCTGATGGTGGTGGACTTCGGCAACCTGGTGGACCTGGTGGACCGTGGCGTCACGCAACCGTTGCGCTCGCCGGTGCTCGAAGGTGCGATCCCGGCGCAGCTGCGTGATCCGCAGGGACACTGGTTCGCGATGTCACTGCGCGCTCGCGTGCTGTATGCATCGAAGGACCGCACCAACCTGACCCAGTTCCGTTACGAAGACCTGGCGAAACCCGAATGGAAAGGTCGCATCTGCCTGCGCTCCGGGCAACATGCGTACAACACGGCGGTGATCGCCGCCTACATTGCCCATCACGGCGAGGCGGCGGCGGAGACCTGGCTGCGCGGCGTCAAGGCGAACCTGGCGCGCCGCCCCGGGGGCGGTGACCGCGAGGTGGCACGCGACATCCTCGGGCAGCTGTGCGACGTGGGCCTGGGCAACTCCTACTATGTGGGTCGCATGCGCAGTGGCGACGGCGGTCCGGAGCAGGAGAAGTGGGGTGCAGCCATCAACGTGGTGCTGCCCACCTTCCAGAACGGCGGCACCCACGTGAATGTTTCGGGCGCGGCGCTGGCGCTCAATGCCCCCAACCGCGATGCCGCGGTCAAGCTGCTCGAGTTCCTGGTGTCGGACGAGGCGCAGCGTGAATATGCGAGCGCCAATTACGAATACCCGGTCAAGCCCGGAGCAAAGACTTCCCCGCTGATCGAGGCACTGGGACCGCTGAAGCCCGACACGCTGCCGCTTGCCAGCATCGCCGCTCATCGCAAGACCGCGAGTCTGCTGGCCGAACGCATCGGCTTCGACAACTGAAGCAAGCGTGATCGTACGGTTCCGGTCCGGCTGGGGCTGGCTCGCCGCGGCCGCCGGCATCGCGCTGCTGTGCCTGCTGCCCGTCGGCGCGCTGCTGCTCAAGGCGCTGCAAGGTGACGGCATGCTGTGGCCGCATCTGCTGCGTTACGTGCTGCCCCCCGCGCTGCGTGACACATTGCTGCTGCTGGGGGGAGTCGGTGCGCTGGTGATCGTGCTGGGCACTGGCAGCGCCTGGCTGGTAACGGCCTGCGAGTTTCGCGGCCGCCGGCTGTTCGAATGGGCCCTGCTGCTGCCGCTGGCCGTGCCGACCTACATCATGGCCTATGCCTGGATGGACCTGCTGCATCCCATCGGCCCGCTGCAATCAACCCTGCGCGGACTGCTAGGACTTGCAGGTCCGCAGGACCTGCGGCTGCCGGAGGTACGATCGCTCGGTGGTTGCGTGCTGGTACTGGGCTTCGTGCTCTACCCCTACGTATATCTGACCACCCGCGCAATGTTCCTGATGCAAGCCACTGGCTTGCTGGAGGCAGCGCGCACGCTAGGCCATGGACCGCGCGCGACCTTCCTGCGCGTGGCGCTGCCTCTGGCCAGACCGGCGATCGCCGTCGGCACTGCGCTGGCGCTGATGGAAGCGCTCAATGACATCGGCGCCTCTGAGCTGCTGGGTGTGCGCACACTCACGGTGTCGATCTATTCCACCTGGGTCAACCGGGCGGACCTGGCCGGCGCGGCGCAGATCGCGCTGGCGATGCTGGCCGTGGTGGTCGCGCTGCTGGTCGTCGAACGCGCCGCCCGCCGGCAACAGCGCTATGCGTTCAACGCACAGAAGTCGCGACGCATGACCCCGGAGCGCCTCACCGGCCGCAGCGCCCTGCTGGTGGTCTGCGCGCTGGCGGTACCGGTGCTGCTGGGGTTCGTTGCGCCTGCCGGCTACCTGCTGGCCAAGGCCATCGAACGCCTGAGTTTCGCCGGCTTTCCACCTGGCCTGGTGCAGATCACGCTCGACACATTGCAACTGGCAGCCGTTGCCACCGTGTTCACCCTGCTGGCCGCGCTGACAGTGATGTACGCACTGCGCCTGCGGCCGGGCGCCCTGGCCGCGGGCAGCGAGCGCATTGCCATGCTCGGATACGCCATCCCCGGCACGGTCCTTGGCATTGGCCTGCTGGCGCCGCTGGGCGCTGCCGACGAACTTCTGGCCGGGGTGGTTGAATCCTTTACCGGCAAGCCCGCCGGCCTGCTGCTGATGGGCACCAGCTTCGCGCTGATCTATGCCTACTGCACGCGCTTTCTGGCGGTGGCCGCGGGTGGCCTTGAGGCCGGCTTCAGCCGCATTACCCCGTCGCTGGACCAGGCCGGCCGTACCCTCGGGGCCAGTGCCAGTGGCGTGCTGCGGCGGATCCATCTGCCGCTGCTGCGCCCGGCGCTGGCTGCCGCTGCGTTGCTGGTGTTCGTCGATTGCATGAAGGAGCTACCGG
>DATKBK010000300.1:0-3609 GCA_035514045.1 Steroidobacteraceae bacterium
GACATTCCGAGGGCGGCGGCGATCTCCGCCGGGTGCAGGTCTTCCTGATAGCGCAGCAGCAGCACGGCTCGCGCGTCGGGTGCCAGGTCGAGCAGCAGCAGGCGCAGGCGCCCCGCGGCAAGCGGATCGTGCCCAGCCTCCGCAGCGACGGCATCGGCGACCTGCATTGACTCGATGGGCACCAGTCGGGGACGGCGCTGCTCATGGCGCTGCCGGTCGATACAACGATGCGTCACGGTGCGCAGCAGCCAGTGCGTGAGGTGCGCCAGGCTGTCGATCTGCCGCAGCGCTCCGTGCAATTGCACGAACACGTCCTGCACCAGCTCCTCGGCCTCTGCGCGGCGACCCGTGAAGCGCAGCGCGATGCTGTACACCCGGGCCTGGTGGATGCGCATCAGGGCGCAGAAGGCTTGCTGGTCGCCCGCCCGGGCCTGCGCGAGCGCGCCGGCGGCCACCGACTCGGGGTCCACCGTCACATCCGGTCGCGGCGTGTCGTCCATGGCCCCAGGCGCCGCCTCCATGATGCGCGATGCGCGAAGTTGCGCTTCCATGCGTGGCTATACGCCCGGCGAAGGCCAGGAGGGTGCAGTTGGGCGGCCGTTATCCCGCTTCTGAGGGCAGCGGGATGAACTCTGAATCCCCAGCCACCGCCCCGAACCGGCCCTCCCGCCAGTCGGCTTTGGCCTGCTCGATCCGCTCCTGGCTTGAAGACACAAAATTCCACCAGATATGCCGCGGCGCATCGGCGCGCTCGCCGCCCAGCAGCATCAGGCGCGCTTCAGTCACGGCGCGGATGAGCACGGGTTCGCCTTCCGTCAGCACCACCATCTGCCCGGGACCGACGCGCTCGCCGGCCAGCTCGATCTCGCCTTCCGCGGTATAGATGGCGCGCTCGGGATAGTACGCATCGAAGGGCAGCGTGGCCCCCGGCGACAACTCGGCGTCGGCGTAGATCGTTGCCATCGGCAGCGTCACCGGCGAGTGACGCCCCGCCATGTCGCCCACGATCAGGCGCACCGTCATGCCACCATCACTGAGCACGGGCAGTTCGGCGGTACCGAAATGCGTGAAGGCGGGTTCGGATTCCTCGTGCGTGCGCGGCAGCGCCACCCAGGCCTGGATGCCGAACAGTTCATGGCCCGCGGCGCGCGCACCATCCGGCGTGCGCTCGGAGTGCACGATGCCCCGCCCGGCGTTCATCAGGTTCATCTCGCCGGCACGGATCGGGATCACGGTGCCCAGCGAGTCGCGGTGCATGATCTCGCCGCGGAACAGGTAGGTGACGGTAGCCAGGCCAATGTGCGGATGCGGCCGCACGTCGATGCCGGTGCCGGGCGCGAAGCGAGCCAGGCCCATCTGGTCCCAGAATATAAAGGGTCCGACCATCATGCGCGCTGCCGAGGGCAGCACGCGGCGTACCTCGAAGCCGCCCAGGTCGCGCACGCGCGGCACGATGCGCGTCTCGATGCCGCGGCACCCGCTATCGGCCCCCACCGGATCGTCACATTCCTGCCAGCTCATGCGCGTCTCCCCTTGTTGCACCGACTGTATCGGATCGATCAGGACAGGCTGCGAAAGCCGCGCCGCGCAATCAGTGGATCGATGCGCGTCAGCAGCAGCCAGGCGAATGCGGAGCCCACTCGGCGCCAGAGGCTGCGCTGGCGCCGCCACTGTGACAGGCGCACCAGCGTCGAGTGACGCAATGCCGCCCGGAACCAGCTGCGCGCATCCGCCGCCAGCTCCGGCCACTCGAAGCGTAGCAGCAGCTCGTAATTTATGGACAGGCTGCGGCGATCAAGATTGCCGGAGCCGGCCCAGACCACCGAATCCATCACCACCACCTTGGCGTGCAGATTCTGCGGCTGGTACTCGAACACGCGCACGCGGCGGCTGAGCAGGCGGGTATACAGGCGCTCGGCTGCGAGGCGGGCCATCGGCACATCGCTTCTGCCGGACAGCAGCAAGCGCACCCTGCCGCGACCGTAAGCGCGCCCGGTGCCGCGCGCCACGCGATAGAGCTGGCGGCGCAGCAGCGTCGAGGGCAGGAAGTAGGCCGAGGCAATAGCGACGTCGCGGGACGCGGCCAGGTCGCGGCGCAGGGCGTGACCCAGCACACCGCGCCGCAGCCTGGGCCCGGAGAACAGGGCACGCAGCGGTGAGTCCTGCGGCGGCTCCGCCCGCAGGCGGCGCATGGCACGCTGGAAGCGCCGGAAGGCCTGCGGGGTGAACGGTGCCAGCTCGAACATCGCATCGAAGCTGCGCTCCATTCGCTGCACTTCCGGCCCGCCGACATACACGCCAGTGTCGCACCAGCCCTGCGTGACCCCGTCGCCGACATACTCGGGCGCGATGTTGAAGCCGCCCACGATGGCATGCTCGCCATCGCAGGCCAGCAGCTTGCGATGGTTGCGGAACGTGCGGCGTAGGAACCATTTCGGATTGAAGATCGCGACCTCGGCGCCGGCCTCGCGCAAGGGCTCCAGGAACGCCGCCCCCACGCCTTCGCAGCCGAAGGCGTCCAGCAGCATGTGCACCGTGACGCCGCGTGCGCGGGCGCGCAACAGTGCCTCGCGCAACCAGAGCGCAGGGCCCTCCTCGCGCATGATGTAGGTCTCGATGCGCACACTGGCGGTGGCCGCATCGATACGCCGCTCCATTTCGGCATACGCCTCGTCAGTGGTGGCCAGCCAGCGGGCGCGGTGCGCGCCCCTGACGTGCTCCGGATAACGCTGTCCGGGGGGGATTTCGCGGTAGGCGGGATCCATCACCCGCGGATACTACACAGCGCTGGCGGAGAAGGGCTGCCGAGACACCGCAGGCCGAAGTTCCGCAAGTATCTGACCCATCTGAATATTTGACCCCTTGAAATCCGGCGGCGCGGGCTAAAATAATGACTTGCCCGGTACATTGCGGGCTACCTCTCAAGGAACAGGCTGAACATGAAACGCGTACTGCTGCTGGTTGCCACCAACATCGCCATCCTGGTCGTGCTCTCGATCGCCTTCCGGGTGCTCGGACGGGTGTTCGGATTTGATGAGCGCGACCTGTCCGCCATGGGCGGCAGCACCGGACTGCTGGTGTTCGCGGCCGTGTTCGGCTTCGGCGGTGCCTTCATCTCGCTGGCCATCTCCAAATGGATTGCCAAGCGCTCGATGGGGGTACGCGTCATCAATCAACCCGCCACGCCGGTTGAACAGTGGCTGGTCACTACCGTGCGCGCGCAGGCCGAGCAGGCGGGCATCGGCATGCCCGAGGTCGGCATCTTCGATTCGCCGGAGCCGAACGCCTTCGCCACCGGTGCCCGTCGCAACTCCGCGCTGGTGGCGGTGAGCACCGGGCTGCTGCAGAAGATGAAGCGCGAGGAAGTCGAGGCCGTGCTGGGCCATGAGGTCGCGCACGTGGCCAATGGCGACATGGTGACGCTCACCCTCATCCAGGGCGTGCTCAATACCTTCGTGATCTTCCTGTCGCGGATCATCGGCGGCATCATCGACAAGGCCGTGTTCCGCAACGAGAGCGGCCGCGGCATGGGCTATTTCATCTCGGTGATCGCGGCGCAGATCGTGCTGGGCATCTTCGCCAGCATGATCGTGATGTGGTTCTCGCGCC
>DATKBK010000301.1:0-8262 GCA_035514045.1 Steroidobacteraceae bacterium
CGAGCCAGGCGGCGGCGGCGATGGCGGCCACGGCGATGGGCAGTGCCAGCCCGCGCAGGCCGAAGTCCGACCCACGCAGCACCGCTGCGATCGCGAACACGGCAACAACCAGCAGCAGCCCAAAAGCGGCACCGGACAGCGCGTATTTCGTCTTGAGGCTGCGCAAAGTCCCGAAATGTTACCCTGCCGCCCGAAGCGCCAACCAAATGCTTTGGGGCAACCCGTCGGTCCTGAGCCATGGTATTATTTTCGAATAGCGAATTAACAGGCCGCAGTCGGGGACATTTGATCGAGCTGGCCGATCCCCCATGTTTGCTGCATCGCGATGTGGTTGCGCCATTCCTGGCGCTGCGCGCTGCAGCCAGGCTGGCCGACATCGATCTGGTGCCCGTGTCCTCGTTCCGGGATTTCGACCGGCAACTGGCCATCTGGAACGGCAAGGCCAGTGGCGAACGCGAGCTGCGTGACAGCGACGGGCAGCTGATGGACGCGCTGGCGCTGGATGATGACGCGCGCGTCGCAGCCATCCTGCACTGGTCGGCGCTGCCCGGCGCCAGCCGGCATCACTGGGGCACGGACCTCGACGTGATCGATGCTGCGGCCGTGCCGCCGGGTTACCGCCCGCAGCTGGTGGCGGAGGAATACGCACCGGATGGCGTGTTCGCGCGGCTCAATGACTGGCTGGAAGTACATGCAGCCCGGTTCGGGTTCTACCGTCCCTATGCAACCAGGCGCGGCGGCGTGCAGCCGGAGCCGTGGCACCTGAGTCATGCGCAGCTGGCGCAGGCGGCGCTGGCGCAGTATTCGGCCGACGCGTTGCGCGAGGCCCTGCAAGCCGCGCCGGTGGCGGCGCGCGCGGCAATCGACCGCCGGCTGCCGGAGATCCTGGCCCGCTATGTGCTGAACGTGGATGCGCCGCCGCTGGACGCGCTCAACGCGGCGGTCGCAGCCAGGCTCGCTTGAGATAGCTGGACATCAGGCCGCGCACGCTGGTGAGCGGATCCGGGTGGGCGGTGTACACGCGCGGTGTCCGGCGCAGCATCCGCCAGTTCTCGCCGCGCAGCACCTGCCGCAGGAAATCGAGGCTGCGGTGGATCGATTCCAGGTAGGGATTGCGGCCGCCAAACAGCGCCTCGATGTTGCGGTAGGCGCCGCCGAAGGCACCATCGAGGCGTTTGGTGAGGGTGTCCTGCATGAACTGCGGCGTCTGGCGCAGCAGGTCGAGCCCTGAGGCATAGCGCACGCCGCGGTCGCCGGCGGCACTTACCGTCAGCGCCACGCCGCCGAGCACGAACTCCGGATAGAGCCGGTCGCGGCATTTCTCGAGGTAACAGCGATCGGCCATCTGCGCCATCATGTCGGCGGTGCCGAGCAGATGGCCCAGCGCGATGTCGCGCGGGTCGGGCACCTGCGCACCAATCTCTTCGAAGCTCTTCTCGTAGCCGGTGAAATGCACCAGCTCGGCGGCAACCGGCGCCCACCGGGCAAGCCCCGCCGCTGGCAGATAGAAATTCAGGAAGCGCGCGCTGCGGCTCACGTGGTTGCGCGTGAACTCGGCGCCGTTCTGCGCCTCCTCGCTGCGTTCGCGCAGATAGCCGATATCGTGGAACAGCGCCAGCAGGATACCCACCGTGGCCCGCTCGGCGCGCAGGGCCAGCTCGGTGCCAATGTGGTTGAGCTCGTAGCCGACCATCAGCCGCGCCATGGCCAGGGTCACGTCCAGCGTGTGCTGCTGGTCGTGGTAGACGGTGTCGACGCCGAAGTACCCCGGCATGCGGCCGGTGAAGGCCAGCTCGAAGTCCTGGAAGGCGCGCGCCACCGGTTCGAAATGCATGCCCGGCCAGGCGCCGAGGAACAGCTCCTTGACCGCGTCGCGCACGTCGGGCGCAGAGGACACCCGCACCGTGTTGGTGACGTCGTAGTCGCTGCGGCGAGCACTGTACATGGTGGAGTGCAGTCTAGGCTCCGCTGCCACGCCCGCGAGCGACGCGGTCCGCAGTTTTCATGGCGGGCTAGCCGGCGATGCCGTGCTGGCGCAGCAGCGGGCGGATGTCCGGCTTGCGGCCGCGGAAGGCCACGAAGGCGTCCAGTGCATTGCGGCTGCCACCGCGGGCCAGGATGGCATCGACGAACCGCCCGGCCGTGGCGCGATCGTAGATGCCGGTTTCCTCGAAGGCGGCGAAGGCGTCGGCCGACAGCACTTCGGCCCACTTGTAGCTGTAGTAGCCGGCCGCGTAGCCGCCGGCAAAGATGTGGCCAAAGCTGTTGGGATAGCGGTTCCACTCCGGGATGCGCAGCACCGCCACCTCGGCTCGCACTTCGGCGAGGATCTGCGCGATGCGCGCCCCCTGCGCCGGGTCGTACTCGGCATGCAGGCGGAAATCGAACAGCGCAAACTCCACCTGCCGCAGCGTGGCAAGACCCGCCTGGAAGCTGCGGGTCCGCAGCAGCTGGGCGATCTTGTCTTCGGGCAGGGGCGCGCCGGTGTCGACATGGCGGGTCATCTCGCGCAGCACCTCCGGCTGCCAGGCGTAGTTCTCCATGAACTGGCTGGGCAGCTCCACCGCGTCCCAGGCCACGCCGTTGATGCCGGAGATTGAAGGGTAGCGCACGCGGGTGAGCAGATGATGCAGGCCGTGGCCGAACTCGTGGAACAGCGTCACCACATCGTCGTGGGTGAGCTGTGCCGGCTGGCCGGGGGCGCCCGGTAATGCATTGCAGACCAGGTAAGCCACCGGCAATGCACTGCCGCTGGCGAGGACCTTGCGGCCCACGCAGTCGTCCATCCACGCACCGCTGCGCTGGTTGGGACGCGCGTAGGGATCGAGGTAAACACCGCCGATGACGCTGCCGGTGGCATCGATGATGTCGTAGTAGCACGCATCCGGATGCCACAGCGGTACATCGCTGCGCAGGCGGAAGTTCACCTGGAACAGGCGCTGCACGACTGCGAACAGGCCGTCGAGCACGCGCGACAGCGGAAACCAGGGCCGCAGCTCTTCCTGCGAGATGCTGTACTGTTCTTCCTGCAGCCGCTCTGAATAGAAGGCGATATCCCAGGCATCGAGCTGGCGGCCGGCGAAAGCGGTGAGCTCGGCCAGCTCGCGCATCGCAGCAGGGCGCGCGGCGCGCGCGATCTCGCGCAGGAAGGTCAGCACCTCATCGACGCTGCGCGCCATGCGCCGCGCCAGCGCATAGGCGGCGTAGCTGGGATAGCCGAGCAATTGCGCGATCTCGTGGCGCAGGCGCAGCAGCTCTTCCATCACCAGCGTGTTGTCGAACTGCACCGGCGAGGGACCGGTGGTGGCGGCGCGTGTGCTCCAGGCGCGATAGAAAGCTTCGCGCAGAGCGGGCGAGCGCGCGTCGGTGACCACGGCCACATAGGTGGGCTGGTCGAGCCCCAGCAGCCAGCCCGTCTTGCCGGCTGCAGTGGCGCGTTCCCTGGCCTGCGCGACGATGGTGGCGTTGAGCCCTTCGAGCTCGCTTGCGGCGGTGACTTCGTGGCTGAAGGCATTGGTCGCATCGAGCACGTTCTCTTCGAACTTCGCGGCCAGGCGCGACAGTTCGAGCATCACGGCCTTGAAGCGATCCTTCTTCGCGCCATCCAGCGCGACGCCGGCGAGGCGGAACTCCAGCAGCGCGTGATCGACCACCGCCAGCTGCTCGGCATCGAGGTTGGCCGCTTCCTGTGCGCGCACATTGCTGTAGGCCTGGAACAGTCGCTCGTCCTGGCTGAGGTCGGTGCCGTATGCAGACAGCAGCGGCAGGCAGGCGTTGTAGCGCTCGCGCAGGGCCTCGTTGTTCATCACGCCATTCAGGTGCCCTACCGGTGACCAGGCGCGCGCAAGGCGGTGATTGAGCTCTTCCAGTGGCTCGACCAGCGTGCGGAAGGTGGGCGCGGGTGCGGCCGCCAGCTCGCTGATGCGGGCGCGATTGTCGTCGAGCAGGGCACGAATGCCGGTTTCGACATGTTCGGGGAGGATGGCGTCAAAGGCCGGCAGCGGAGCGCCGTTCAGCAGCGGGTTCTGGTTCATTTCTCCTATTATGCGCCCATGAGCGAATCCTACGATCTGGTCGTGGTAGGCGCGGGCAGTGGCGGCATCGCCGCCGCCCGGCGCGCAGCGGAATACGGAGCCCGGGTTGCGGTGGTGGAGGCAGGTCCCCTGGGCGGTACCTGCGTCAACGTCGGCTGCGTGCCGAAGAAACTGATGTGGAATGCGGCCGAGCTGGCCGGGGCCATGGCCGACGCGCGTGGCTATGGCTTCGATCTGCGCAGTGTTGGGCATGACTGGGCCGGCCTGAAGGCGGCGCGCGATGCCTATGTGGTACGGCTGAACGGCATCTATGCCGCCAATCTGGCCAGAAGCGGGGTGGAAGTGGTGCACGGCTGGGCCCGGCTCACCAGTGCCCATCAGGTGGAGGTGGAGGGACGGCGTCTGACGGGCGCGCGCATCCTGCTCGCCTCGGGTGGCCGGCCGCTGCGGCCAGAGGTGCCCGGGGCTGAACTGGGCATCGACTCGGACGGGTTCTTCGGGCTTGCGGCGCGACCGGCGAGGGTCACGGTGGTGGGGGGCGGCTTCATCGGGGTGGAGCTTGCCGGCGTGTTCGCGGCGCTAGGCAGCTCGGTGACCGTGGTGGCGCGCGGCGCGGCGCTGCTGCGCGATTTTGATCCGCTGCTGGTGGAGGCCGCCGAAGAGGGGCTGGTCCAGGCCGGCGCCACGCTCAAACTGCAAAGCGCGCCGACGGCCCTGGAACGCGGGGCCGACGGGGGCATCACGGTGCGTCTCAACACAGGTGAACTGCTGCCGCAACAGGACGTGGTGGTGTGGGCCACCGGCCGCTCACCCGAGACCAGCTACATCGACCCGGCGGTGGGCGTTCAGTGCGACGCGCGTGGCTACATCGCGGTGGATGAGTTCCAGCAGACCACCGTGCCTGAGGTGTTTGCCATCGGTGATGTCACCGGCAAGGTGACGCTGACGCCGGTGGCGATTGCCGCGGGTCGGCGGCTGGCCGACCGGGTCTGGGGAGGCATGAGTGGGCGCAAGCTTTCCTTTGAAGATGTGCCCAGCGTGGTGTTCTCGCATCCGCCGCTGGGAACTGTCGGGCTCAGCGAACCGGCGGCCCGGGCGAAGTTCGGCGATGGGGCGGTAAAGTGCTATCGCACGGCGTTCGTCCCGCTGTATCACGCGCTCACCGAGTCGAAGGCGAAGACGCGCATGAAGCTGGTCACGACGGGACCGGATGAGCGTGTGGTGGGCATACACCTGGCGGGACGGGGCGTGGACGAGATGCTGCAGGGATTCGCCGTGGCGCTGCGCATGGGCGCCACCAAACGCGATTTCGATGATACGGTAGCCATTCACCCCACCGCGGCCGAAGAGCTGGTCACCATGCGCCAGGCATCATGCTGAAGCTCAACCTCATCAACACGCTGGCCTTTGCCGGCGTGGTGCTGATGCTGGGTTACCTGCTTCGAAGATTGTTCCCGGTGCTGGTGCGGCTCAACCTGCCGGCAGCGGTGCTCGGTGGCCTGCTGATCTCAGTGACGATTCTCGTGGCGCGCAGCCAGGACGTGACGCTGTTCGAGTTCGACACCACGCTGCAGACGCCGCTGATGATCGCCTTCTTCACCACCATCGGCTTCGGGGCCAGTCTGTCGATGCTAAAGATCGGTGGGCCGCTGGTGCTGCTGTTCTTCGGCCTGGCCACGGTGTTTGCAGTACTGCAGAACGTGGTTGGCGTGAGCATCGCGCTGCTGTTCGGACTCGACCCGCTGTTCGGCCTGCTGGCCGGCTCGGTGACGATGACCGGTGGGCCGGGCACGGGCTTGGCCTTTGCGCCGCTGTTCGAGGAGGCGGGCGTGACGGGCGCCGCGTCGATCGCGCTGGCCATGGCGATGGCGGGCATCGTCAGCGGCGCGCTGATCGGCGGGCCGGTGGCTGGCCGCCTGATTGCCCGTCACCGGCTCGACACCCACGCCAGCCCGCCGCCGCCGAAGCCCGACGAGGGCTTCGATTCGCCGGAGGACATCGCCTTGCGCGGACACAAGCTCGGTGATGATGAAAGCGCCGAGACCTGGGCCGTGATGAAGAACGTGGTGCTGCTGCTGGTGGCCATGGGGCTGGGCTCGCTGCTGTCAGGGTGGATCGAGGCGCAGGACGTGACGCTGCCGGCCTACATCGGCGCGATGATCGTGGCCGCCGTCATCCGCAACCTGGACGATCTCACCGGCTGGTTCGGGCTGTCGATGCGCATCCAGGACACCATTGGTGCGATCACGTTGTCGCTGTTCCTGGCGCTGGCGCTGATGACACTCAGGTTGTGGGAGCTGTCGGGTCTGGCATTGCCGCTGCTGGTGAGTCTGGCGGCGCAGATCGCGCTGATCCTGCTGGCGGTGCCTTTGGTGTTCCGCATGATGGGCCGCGACTATGAGGCGGCGGTGATGGGCGGCGGCTTCGTCGGCTTCATGCTCGGCACCACCGCCAATGCAATGGCGGTGATGCGTACGCTGGTGGAACGCTACGGAACGGCGCCGCGCGCCTTTCTCGTTGCGCCGCTGGTGGGTGCGTTCTTCATCGACTTCGCCAACGCGCTGCTGGTCACCTGGGGCATCAATCTTCTGAAATGAGCACGCCGCTGCTGATCGGCCACCGCGGTGCGAGCGGGCATGTGCCGGAGCACACGCTCGCCTCCTATGCGCTGGCGCTGCTGCAGGGCGCCGACTACATCGAGCCGGACCTGGTCGCCACCCGCGATGGCGTGCTGGTGGCGCGGCACGAGAACGAGATCGGCGGTACCACCGACGTTGCCGCGCATCCGGAGTTCGAGGAACGCAAGCGAACCCAGTACGTCGACGGCGTGGATGTGAGCGGCTGGTTTACCGAGGACTTCACGCTGGCGGAGCTGAAGAGCTTGCGCGCGCGCGAGCGCATCCCTGAAGTCCGTCCGCAGAACCGGCGCTTCGATGGTCGCTTCGACATTCCGACGCTGAATGAGATCCTGCAGTACCTGGGCTACGTGAACTCGATGCGTGCGCCGGCGGGACTGGGTCCGATCGGCATCTATCCGGAGACCAAGCATCCCTCGCACTTCGCGTCGATTGGCCTGGCGCTGGAACCGCTGCTGCTCGATGCGTTGAAAGCGTGGCAGGGCGCGGCACCGGTGTTCATCCAGTCGTTTGAAGTTGGCAACCTGCGCCAGTTGCGCCGCCAGTGCGAGTATCCGCTGGTGCAGCTGATGGCGGCGGAGGGTGCGCCGTGGGATCAGTCGCCGGAAAAGGGCGGCCGCTATGCCAGCATGGCTACCGCCACGGGCCTGAAACGCGTGGCCGAATACGCTACTGCGGTGGGCGTGCAGAAAACCATGGTGATGGCCGAGGCCGCGGGCGGGCGGCAGGTGCCGACCATGCTGGTGGAGCATGCGCATGCGGCGGGCCTGAAGGTGCATGTGTGGGCATTTCGCGCCGAGAACATGTTCCTGCCAGTGCAGTTCCGCCAGGGTGCCGGGCTGGCCAGTCACGGTGATCTGGCCGGCGAAATCCGTCTGCATGTGCAGGCGGGCATCGACGGCCTGTTCTGCGATCACCCCGATCTTGCTCGAATGGCGCTGGCGCAGATTACAAGCCAGTAACCTTCCAATGGCAGCGCCTGCACTGGCGCGCCGGTGACACAGTGGACGAGGCAATCACCTCTTCGTGAAGCGCAGGGTGTCTACGCTTCCGTACAGTTGCGTGCCGGACTACGCTGAGCGCTATGATCGATGCGTTCATTCACTCCATTGTTACGGGGGATTCACGATGACTGGCAAACTGAAGACATTGCTGCTGGCGGCTGCCGCTGGCGCAATGATGACGATGACGGCGGGTGCGATGGCGCAGGCGCCGGGTGGTGGTCCTGGCGCAGGTGGTCCGCCGCGTGGCGGTCCGGGCGCGGGTGCTCCGCTTGATCGCGCCGGCGCGATCCAGCAGTTTGGTCTTGGCGATGCGGCGTTGAACCTCACCGCTGCGCAGAAGGCCGAGCTCGACAAGGCTGCCGATGCCTACGTTACGGCGATGACTGCGGTCAATGCGCAGTTCCCCAGGGCGGGTGGGCCGCCGAGCGCGGAGGCAACTGCGGCGCGCGCCAAGCCGCGTGAAGACATGAACGCTGCGGTGGCCAAGGTGCTCACTGCCGACCAGAAGAAGACCTGGGATGCGGCGCAGGCCGCGCGTCCGCGTGGTGGTGCGGGTGGATTCGGTGGTGGTCCTCCGGGCGGTGGGGC
>DATKBK010000302.1:0-2702 GCA_035514045.1 Steroidobacteraceae bacterium
TGCAGGGCCGCATGGGTGTGCCGCATGTGCCCGGGATGGACAAATCCCCAGCGCCTCCCGCCTCGCCTGCGCCGGAGACCTCCAGATGATCCTCGTGTCCCATCACTGCACAAAACGTCAGGCCGATCTGCAAGGAATCACCCCAATGCCCCACCGCAAGATCCCTCACTGCGCCCCGCCCGCCATGCTCCGTTCTGCTGCGACGGATTTGCTGCGCCCCTGTGCACTGCTGCTGCTTCTGCTGCCGGTGTTCCTGCTGGCACCAGTCAGCGCAAGCAGCGCCACCGCTCCAGCCGCGGCGATCGTGACCGCCGACATGTCGCTGGCCGACTATGCGCGACACATCTCGGGCAAGCAGTTCTTTGGCGGGTATGCCCTGGGCGGCAAGCGCGGATGGATAGCCGACGAGCGGCGCGTGAAGCAGTACCAGGGCGATCCCATCCTTGAGGTGGTGACGGAGATGTATCTGGAGATCAGCATGTTCGGCGTCAGCTCGAAGAGCACCGGCCGCGGCGTGAAGAGATACGCGCTGGAGGGCGAGGGGCAGATCATCTATGTCCAGGAGACTGAAATCGACGATGACGTGCGGGTGGAGCACACGGGCGTGCGCGAAGGTGACCGCCTGCGCATCGTCACCCGCGCCGGCGACAAGGTCAGCGAGCGCCTCGTACCACTGCCGCGCGATACGCTCAAGGTCATGCTGGAGCGAGCGGCCTGGCTGGCTGCGGGACCCCGCAAGGGCGACAAGTACGACATCTTCGAAACCAGCCTGTTTGAAGAGAACATCGACTCGCCGCTGGGCATGGAATACATCGAGCCCGTGTCGCTGGTCTGGGCCGGAGTTCCAGTCGCGGCCCACCGTGTAACCATGAACGTCGACGGCATGCGCGTCAGCGCGCTGGTGGGGCCCACTGGCGAACCGCTGAGTGGCAGGGGCACCGGTGGTCTGTTCGAGTTCCGCGCCGAGGAAGAGCTGGCCGCCAAGGCGCGTGACGCGAAGCCGGGCGACATGCTGGCCGCCTCCCAGATCAAGGTCGAGGCACCGGTCGATGCCGCAGCAATCGCCGGGATCACGCTCGAACTCACCGGACTGGGCGACCTGAAGGTTCCCGCAACCGCGCGGCAACGGGTGCGATCGCAGCGCCAGGGGCGAGCGCAGCTTGAAATTGTGCGCGAGGTGCAGCCGACACAGGAGGCGGTACTCACCGCGCAGCAACGCGAGCAGTACCTGGGCGCCACAGCGACCGTGCAGAGCGATCAGGAGGCCATCCGCAAGCTCGCCACAGACATCGTCGGCAACCAGACTGATGCCGCGACCATCGCGGCGCTAATCACCGAATGGATAGGCGCCAACCTGCGGCGCACCCACGCGGCCAATGCCTCGACCGCGCTGGACGTGCTGGCACAGCTGGCGGGCGATGGCACCGAGCACGCACTGTTGTTCACCACGCTGGCGCGGGCCGCCGGTGTGCCGGCGCGACAGATCGGCGGTGTGGTCCAGGCCGGCGAGGTGGCGCCGCTGTTCGGCTGGCATACCTGGGCCGAATTCCACGATGGCCGGGGATGGGTCGGTGTTGATCCCCTGTTCGGGCAGGTGCGGCTTGATCCCACGCATGTGCAACTGACCATCCTCGACGACGAGTCCGGCAAGGACGCCTGGGCCTGGCTGCGCGCCGCCAGCGGCCTGAAGATCAAGGTGAAGGCGGTGGATTCGGGCGGCTAGCGCGCTACCTCCGATACATTCCCGCTTCCCGTTCGTTATGGGAGCCAGAATGTACGGAGATCCCACTCATGGCGAATGACAGGCGCGGGCAGTTCGATGCCCTGGTGGCGCCGCACATGGAACGACTGTTCCGCGTCGCCTGCCGCCTGCTGGGCAATGCCCACGACGCCCAGGATCTGGTCCAGGACACCTGCGTGGTCGCCTGCGAAAACCTCGCGGAGCTGGACAGCAACCCGCATCCGCTGCGCTGGCTGCTGCGCGTGCAGCACAACCGCTTCATCGATGGTGCCCGGCGGCGTCAGCGCGGTGCCGTGGTGACGCTGGATGTCTCCGCCCGCGCCGCCAACCTCGCCAGTGCAGATCCAGGTCCTGAAGACCTGCTGCAGCAGGCCGAAGGAGAACGCGCGTTCGAGCGCGCCTTCCTTGCGCTTGAGGACACGCAGCGAACGCTGCTGTCGCTGCGGGCTGAAGGCTACGGCCTGGAAGAGATCGAAGCCATCACCGGCATCAGCAGGGAAGTCCTGCGGGCCAGGTTGCATCGCGCGCGCCGCAGCCTGGCGCAGCGTCTGGACGAACAACCCGATGCGCCAGCGCGCGCATCGCGCACCAGGAGCGGAACATGAACTGCCAGGATATTGCACAGATCCTCGACGATGGCGATACCCGCCGGCTGGACACGGGTCTGCGCCGCGCAGTTGAAGCGCACATTGCCGGCTGCCCCGAGTGCGCCCGGGATTGGCACAACCACGATCACCTGACGACCCGGTCCTTGCCGGCCATGCCTCCAGTACTTGTTGCCCGGTGCCGCGAGCTGACTGCGTGCGCTACTCCAGCCGGACGCAGCCAGCGAACGGGTAAGCGCTACATCGTTGTCGGTGCCCTTGCCGCGCTCGCGGCAGCGGCGGCGATGCTGGTAATCGGTTTGCGCAATGCGCCGGAGGAGCTCGCTGCGCAGCCGGAAGTGGCGCTGCAACCAGCG
>DATKBK010000303.1:0-2131 GCA_035514045.1 Steroidobacteraceae bacterium
GCTTCAGCATCACCTGCTGGCCGGCCGGCAGTTTGTCCAGCTGGGCCAGCAGTTCTGCCTTCAGCAATTCTTCCGCGCCTGCCTTCTCGGGGCAGTGGATGTCCACTTCCGGCTCCACGATCGGCACCAGCCCGAAGCCCAGCACCTGCTTGGCCACCTCGAACTGCTGCGCGACCACCGCGCGGATGCCCGCGGCGTTGGCCTGCTTGATGACCGAGCGCTCCTTGGTGCCGAAGATGCCCTTGGACTTCGCCTTGGCCAGCAGCTGGTCGAGCGTCGGCATGGGCTTCATGACTTGTACGCCGTTGACCTCCTCCGCGAGGCCCTTGTCGATCTTCAGGAACGGCACCACCTGCTTCTTCGTCCACAGGAACTCGGCCGCGGGCACACCCAGGACGTCGCGGTCCATCGTGGCTTCGAACAGGATGGCGCCGGCCACGCGATTGCCACCGAACGACGGGCTGGTGATGATGCGCGAGCGCATGGCGTGGATGAGGTCCATCATCTGGGTTTCGCCGGAATACGCGTTCTCGGCGACGCCATACAGCTTCAGTGCCTTCGGGGTGCTGCCGCCGCTCTGATCCAGCGCCGCGATGAATCCCCGCTGGTTGCGGATCTTTGCGGCCTGCTGCTCGAAACTGCTCATGAATTGTCCTTCGGGATGGGGGTCGGTCGTGCGGAAAGGGCATGTTAGGGTGCCCCACCAGCTTCAGGCAAACTCACTGCCCGGTTCCGCGCACCAGCTCGGGCTTGAGCCTGGAGAGCGCTCCGCGCGCCACGCCGCATCACGCCGCATCACGCCGCCGATGACAGGCGGGAGATATAGGACTAAAATTGTCCTGTTTCCTCCTTCCCGAGCCTCCTCCCTATGCTACGCATCAGCAAGCTGACGGACTACGCCACTGTCATCCTGGCCTCGCTGGCGCGGGAGGACGCTGGGCGCCGGGCCGCGGCCGACGTCGCCCGCCAGTGCCACCTGGCCGGCCCTACCGTCAGCAAGCTGCTCAAACAGCTGCACCGTGCCGGCCTGGTGGACTCCACCCGCGGCCTGCGCGGCGGCTACCGCCTCGCCCGCCCGGCAAGCCAGATCAGTGCCGCCGCCATACTTGACGCGCTCGAGGGCCCACTGGCCCTCACCGAGTGCGCCACCGGCGCACTGAGCCGCTGCGACCTGCAGTCCAGCTGCAGCGTGGGGGGCAGCTGGCAGCGCATCAACCAGGCCATCCGCCAGTCGCTGGAGGAAGTCAGCCTCGCCGAGCTTGCAGGGCTCGAGCGCAATCCACGCCATTTCGCCCTGTTCGACGTGCGCCTGCGCAATGGCGTGGTCTCCGGAGTCAATCGATGAGCACCGACCCCCAGCTTGCGGCGCTGCTCGCCCGCGGCTATCAGCATGGCTTCGTCACCGACATCGAGTCCGACACGCTGCCCCCCGGCCTCGACGAGGAAACCGTGCGCTTCATCTCGGCGAAGAAGGGCGAACCGCAGTTCATGCTCGACTGGCGACTGCGCGCGCTGGAGCGCTGGCTGACGATGCGGGAGCCGCACTGGGCCAAGCTCCAGTATCCGCCCATCGACTACCAGGCGATGTCCTACTACTCGGCCCCGAAAGTGAACAAGGACGCCCCGAAGAGCCTCTCCGAGGTCGATCCGAAACTGCTGGCCACCTATGAAAAGCTCGGCGTGCCGCTGCACGAACGGGCCCGGCTGGCCGGGGTCGCCGTCGATGCCGTGTTCGACAGCGTTTCGGTGGCCACCACGTTCAAGGAGCGCCTGGCCGCAGCGGGCGTGATCTTCTGCCCGATCTCCGAGGCCGTGCGCAATCACCCGGAACTGGTGCAGCAATACCTCGGCACCGTCGTGCCCTACGGCGACAACTTCTTCGCCGCGCTGAACTCGGCCGTGTTCACCGACGGCTCGTTCGTGTACGTGCCGCCCGGCGTGCGCTGCCCCATGGAGCTGTCCACGTATTTCCGCATCAATGCTGCCAATACCGGACAGTTCGAGCGCACGCTGATCATCGCCGACAAGGGCAGCTATGTGAGCTACCTGGAAGGCTGCACCGCACCGATGCGCGACGAGAACCAGCTCCACGCGGCGGTCGTCGAGCTGGTGGCGCTCGAGCGCGCGACGA
>DATKBK010000304.1:0-5069 GCA_035514045.1 Steroidobacteraceae bacterium
ATCCTGGAGCTCGATCCGCTGCAGCAGATCGTGGCCGAGAAGTACATTGATCCGGGCGAAGAATACTTCCGCGACCACTTCCCCGGTTTTCCGGTCGTGCCCGGAGTGCTGATGATCGAGATGATGGCGCAGACTGCGGGAAAGTGTCTGATGGCCGGCACCGAGACCTCGCGCTGGCCCGTGCTGCTGCAGGTGGTGCGGGGAAATTTCAGGAAGATCGTACATCCGGGCGTTACGTTGCGGATGCACGCAAAGATCACCTCTGTCACTGCCGCCACGGCTGGCGCCGACGCCTACGTGGTCCGCGATGGGGAGCGCGTCGCGGACGCGTCCCTGTTGTTCGGCTATGTGTCCCGTGACGTACTCTCGCCTGGTTTCGAGGACGAAGTCTTGCGCGACTTCCTGAAGCGGCAGGGTGATTCCTGACATGAATCCATTCGACGTCAGCGGCAAGGTGGTGCTGGTCACCGGTGGCACGCGCGGCCTGGGCCGGAGCATTTCCCTGCAACTTGCGCGCGCCGGCGCCACCGTGGTGGCCGGCTACTTCAACAACGAGATCGCCGCCGAAGAGTTCCGCCAGCTCAGCGCTGCGGAGGGGCTTTCCTGTCGCACCGTCAAGGCCAATCTCATGACGTCGGCGGGCATCCAGGCCTGCCACGACCAGGCATTGGCACTAAACGGGCGGCTGGATTGCCTGGTCTATTCTTCAGCCACCGGCGTGCACAAACCGCTCGATCAGCTCACTGCGCGGCATCTGGCCACGGTGTGGCAGGTGAATGTCGGGGCATTCTTCGACCTTGCCGTGAAGCTGCTGCCGGCAATGCCGGTGGGCGGTCGCATCATTGCCATCTCGTCCGAGGGGGCGAATCAGGCCATCGACTCATACGGGGCAATAGGAAGCTCGAAAGGGGCGCTGGAGTCGCTCTGCAGGCAGATGGCTGTCGAGTGGGCGCCGCGCGGAATCCAGGTCAATGCAGTTGCGCCCGGGCTCCTCAGCACCAACACGCTGGCCGCAATGCCCGATGCCAGCAGCCGGATGCAGCATGAGATGGACCAGAGCCCGCTGGGACGGCTGGTCACATTGGAGGAGGTGGCACGCGTGGTGCATTTCCTGTGCTCGACGGCTTCTGTAGGAATCGTCGGACAGACTTTGGTGGTAGACGGCGGCAAGCGCGTTTCGTCACTATTGCCGCGCACGGACTGAATCGCGCCAGCTCGCTGCAGCCGCGTGTCGGCGCCTCGCGACAGTCCATTTTGGCCCATCCTCCTGGCCACCCCGCCACTACAATATCGCCAGATGCGCATTCGCCTGTTCGGTCGCTCCCTCTACGTGCCGCTGCTGGTCCTCGTGCTGGCGGAGCTGCTGGCCTTTGGCGCGGCAGTGCTCGCAGCCGTCCTGCTGCGCCGGGAAGCAGATCTCACCTCAATTGATCGACTGAACGGTCCGCTGCTGCCGCGCGTGCTGGTGTTCGCGGTGGCCTGTTCGCTGTCCTTCCTGGCGATGGGCCTGTACGGGATCCGTCAGCGCATGGATGCGTTCGGGGTCGGTCTGCGAGTCGTGATCGCGTTGCTCGCCGCGCTGGCTGTGGTGGCGGTGCTGTCCTATCTGGTGCCCCAGCTCAGGATCAGCTTCGGCCTGCTCGCAATCGCCACCTTTCTGGCGGGTGTCATTACCTTCGCGCTGCGGGCGCTGGCTTACCGCCTGATGAACCTGGAGGGCCTCAAGCGGCGGGTGTTGGTCTATGGCGACAGCGATCGCATGGCCGCCTTTACCCGCATGCGTCGCCGCAGCGACCGGGCTGGCTATCATCTGGTCGGTCTGGTGCACCACCCTGGCGATCCGGTGTCGCCCCTGGGCGAGCAGGTGTTCGAAGCGCCACAGGGACTCAAGGTGCTGTGCCAGCAGCTTGGCGTTGAAGAGCTGGTAGTGGCATTGCGCGACCGCCGCAAGGCGCTGCCGGTCAAGGAATTGCTGCAATGCCGGCTGGCCGGCATTGCGGTGACCGAGTTCATCTCCTTCGTGGAGCGCGAGACCGGCACCATCCAGCTCGACCTGCTGTCACCCGGGTGGATGATTTTCGGCGAGGGTTTCCGGCGCGACAGCTTCCGGCTGTTCTCGGCGCGGGCGCTGGACTTCATCGCCAGCGGCATATTGCTGCTGGTCGCTTCGCCAGTCATTTTGCTCACCGCGCTGGCCATCTGGCTGGAAGACGGGCGCAAGGGCGCCCACATCCTCTATCGCCAGAACCGGGTCGGGTTCGAGGGCAGGCCATTTGCGCTCACCAAGTTTCGCAGCATGCGGATGAACGCGGAAACCGGAGGGGCGCAGTGGGCGCAGCAGAACGATCCCAGGGCTACGCGGGTTGGCGCGATCATCCGCAAGACACGGGTGGACGAGCTGCCGCAGCTGTTCAATGTGCTGCGCGGACACATGGGTTTCGTGGGACCGCGTCCCGAACGTCCGGAGTTCGTGGTGGAGCTGGAAGAGAAGATCCCTTACTACGCCTACCGCCACAGCGTGAAGCCTGGCATTACGGGCTGGGCACAGATCAACTATTCCTACGCTTCGTCGCTGGAGGATGCGAAGCAGAAGCTGCAGTACGATCTGTATTACGTGAAGCACCACAACCTGCTGTTCGACCTGCGCATCCTGGTGCAGACGGCCGAGGTGGTGCTGCTGGGGAAAGGCGCGCGCTGACGCTTCAGTCTGGCTGGCCCAGCCGGGACTCCACGGCATAGCGGGGCCGCCGCTTCGATTCCAGATAGATCTTGCCCACGTACTCGCCGATTACGCCCAGGCAGAGAATCTGCACGCCACCGAGGAAATACATGGGCACCACCGTGGACGCCCAGCCGGGCACGGCCGTGCCCGAGGTGAACTTCACCGTCAGCGCCCAGATGGTGACGGCAATGGACGCGAGGGCAATGAGAAAGCCGATTGCCGACACCAGTCGCAGCGGCGCCACCGAGAACGAGGTGATGCCCTCCCACGCCAGCGAAACCATGCGGCCGGTGGAGTACTTGGTGGTGCCGGCCAGCCGTGGCCGGCGCCTGAAGCGCACCTCTGCCGTGGGCAGTCCGAGCAGCGGCACCATGCCACGCAGGAACAGGTTGGTTTCAGGGTACTGGCGCAGTTCGGCCAGCGCGCGCCGCGACAGCAGCCGGTAATCGGCGTGATTGAAGACCACATTGATGCCCAGCAGGCGCAGCAGCCGATAGTAGCCATGGGCTGTGGCGCGTTTCAGGAAACTGTCGCTGGAGCGGTCTTCACGCACGCCCAGCACCACATGATGCCCGGCGTGGTACCGCTGCAGCATCTGCCCGATGCAGGACTCATCGTCCTGCAAGTCGGCATCAATGGTGACGATGACATCGGCATCGCATTCCAGCATGCCGGCGAGCGCCGCGCCCTGGTGACCAAAGTTGCGGGTGAGCTTGAGGCCCAGGATGCGCGGCTCGCTGGCATGCAGCTCGCGAATCTGCGCCCAGGTGCGGTCGGTGCTGCCGTCGTCGACCAGGCACAGAAAGCTGCTGGCGGCCACCAGCCCCTCGGCGCACAGCGAATCGAGTCGGGTGACCAGCGTGGCGACCGTGCTCGGCAGCGCTTCCTGTTCGTTGTGGCAGGGTACGACGATGGCGAGCCGCGGCAATGTGGTGGGCAATTCGCTGCTCAAGCGCTTGTGGCCAGCATCTGCTGCACCTCGCGCGGGTCCGCGCGCCGCATCGGCCTGCCATCCACCGGACTGACGGGTGCCTGGCGGATGCCGTCGCCCGGGAACACAACGGCCTCCACGGTTTCTTCGCCCATCTGGAACCGCACCGAGGGCACCATGATCTGCCGCTCCATCGACATGCGCACCCGCCGTTCGAATACCTCGTAGCTGTAGCGCTGATCCATCAGGTGCAGGTACACGGCTTCGGGGCTGTCGCTGAACAAGTGCAGCTGGATGTCGGAGTGCTCGGTGGCCGAGCCCGCCAGCACCGGACCCACGAGGCGGGGTTCGAACTTGTGCAGCAGCCGCATGGCCTCGATCGCCACGCGTCGCTGCTCCTGCAGGCGGTGTTGGTGCTGCGTGCCGCCGAACAGGCGTTGCCGGGACAGGAGTGCGGCCTCGATCTCGGTGTTCCTGGGCAGCAGCGCGCCGTCGGACACGCTGTAGCGCTCGGCGGCCTTGAGCTTGGCGATGCGAAAGTCCTGGATGCCGTGTTCAGCCATCAGGCGGGCGGCTTCCTGTGCGACGGCGCTGCGCAGGTGGTCGGAGCGGGTCGGGGCGCGTTTGGCCATGGCTCTTGATCCTCGGTGCGGACCTTTTCATGTCTGCCCCTGCTTTGTGGAAGTCTGTCACATTGCGGGACTCAAATCGAGTCCATGAACGCCGCCGGGATTTGCTTTCAGGTCATAATCCCTTCGATCTGTGCAGGAGGTTTCAGCGTGCAGGCTTTGCGCAAATACCGCATTGGCGTGGTCGGTCTGGGTTACGTAGGGCTGCCGCTGGCGGTGGAGTTCGGCAAGCAGTTCACAACGGTCGGCTTCGATTTGAAGCAGGCGCGTATCAAGCAACTCGCCGCCGGCCGCGACAGCACGCTCGAGGTCACGAAGGCAGAGCTGAAGCAGTCCCGGCACCTCACCTTCACTTCCAGCGTGAAGGACCTCAAGTCATGCCGTGTCTATATCGTCACCGTGCCTACTCCCATCGACGCGTACAACCGTCCCGACCTGACCCCGCTGGTCAAGGCCAGTGAGTCTCTCGGCACAGTGCTCAAGAAGGGCGACGTGGTCATCTACGAATCCACCGTCTATCCCGGCTGCACCGAGGAGGTCTGCGTGCCGATCCTCGAGCAGGTCTCCGGCCTGAAGTTCAACCGTGATTTCTTCGCCGGCTACAGCCCCGAGCGTATCAATCCCGGCGACAAGCAGCATCGCCTGCCCAGCATCAAGAAGGTCACCTCCGGCTCCACCCCCGCCACCGCCAACTTCGTCGACGCCCTCTACGGCAGCATCATCACCGCCGGCACACACAAGGCTTCAAGCATCAAGGTGGCCGAGGCCGCCAAGGTGATCGAGAACA
>DATKBK010000305.1:0-5747 GCA_035514045.1 Steroidobacteraceae bacterium
GAGCGCGCCCTGCAGCCGTAAGAAGCCGGCCTCGCTCTCGGCGCTATGGCGGGCATCCGCACCGGACAGATCGTAGAGGCCTTCGCCGGCATGCGTGTCCAGGTAGAGAAACCCCTTGGCCTTCTTCTTCAGCGACTCGATCAATTGCAGCAGCGCGATGTGCTTGTGCACGTCCGCGAAGTTGCCGGCGTGGAAGGCGTGGCGATACTGCATGGGAAAGAATCCGACTGGAAATGAGGTTGAGCATCCGCACAACTACCTAATGCCGCCGCGCGCGGGGTTGCGTACGCTTCTTTCGACCACGATACTCCTGACTGGAAGAGGTGCGAAGTGCCTGCGCGAATCTCCCCATCAAAGAACAAGTCGACTGCGACCAGAACGCCGGCCCCGGCGAAAAAGACGGCGCGTCCGCCGATAGCCAATCCGTACTGGCCGCGCACCTGCATCGTCGTCGCCGATGGCGGATCAGCGCGGATCCTGCTGGCCTCACGGAAGGCCGCAGCTGCTGCCGCCGGCGGCAGGGGTACCATCGTGCTAGAGCAGGTCGCCAGCCTTGACAACCCGGCGGCGCATCTGCCGGCGCGCGCGCTGGTAACAGACCGCACCGGGCGCGTGTTCGATAGTGGCAGCCGCAGCGGCAGGGGGCCGAAGAGCCGCGCGCGGCATGGCGCACAAAGTGACTATGATCCCCACGACGTCGAGGTCCAGCGCTTTGCCAAGCGGCTGGTCCGGTTGCTGAACGCGGAGCGGGTGCACCTGCACATCGAGGAGATGATCGTGATTGCCGCGCCGAGGTTCCTTGGCGTGCTGCGGCCGCAGCTGCCGGCACCGATTCGCAAACTGGTGAAGCGGGAGATCGACCGGGATCTGGTGCATGCCGATGATCGGCTCATCAGTCGCACGGCGTTTCCCAGGATGCGATGAGATTGACCTCGGTTGCGGCTCAGCGATCAGTTCTTCCCGTGACGTCCTCGAAATCCACGCCTACTTCGGTGGCCTCGGCGGAGATCAGTGGCAGTTCCCTGGGGCTGTTGGGCACGCAGCTCAGGCCCCTGGCGCCGCGGATGACATTCACCGTGCACTTCAGGTCGAGCGGGCGAATGGCAGGAGCGCCTTTGCGCAGGGTGCCGGAAGTATCCCTGCGGCCGCCTGCAGGGCTGATCCACACCTTGCCCTCGGGGCCAGGAACATGCTCGGTGCCCTGCGGACCGGTGACGAAGCGCCCAGTGCTCAGGCCCTCCTGATTCGTAACCTGGAAGGCAATCACGAAGGGCTGCCAGCGGCACTCGTCCTCACGGAAATGATCGATGGCTACAGGGGCTTCGTAGCTGTTGAGCGAGCGGGCTACAGCGGACTCGACCCAGATCGGCGCGGTATCCCGGCATTGCTTCTCCGTGCTCTGGTACTGCGTGCTGACGCTGATGGTCAGTGAAACATCCGCATCGCCGTGTACCCGCACGATCTTCACCGGGTCGGGATTGACTACTGATGGTTCAGGGGAGTCGCAGCCGGCGATGAGCAATGCAGCGGCTGTTGCTACTGGCATCTTGATCATGTGTTCCCGTGTCCCTTGTCACGACGGGCAAGGACCTGCAGATATCGTCTGTCGGACCCGCTGATCCTTACTGACTCGGCCTATTGGCGCAGCAGTGAGAGCAGGGTAGCTGCGCTGCGTCCAGCGCGCCGGCCTTTCGCAAATGGCCCCTTGCCCTCCCGCCACGCCTTCAGCACCACCGGGTTGATATACGACTTGCGGCACACTGCCGGCGTATTGCGCAGCTGCCTGGCAACCTGGCAGATCACCTCATTGACTGCCCTGCGACAGGCGGCTTCGGTGCAGGGTTCGGGCAGTGGCACCTTGAGCAGCAGCTCGAATGCCCGCCGTGTGGCATGCCAGGTGCGAAAGTCCTTCACCGAAAACCCGTCCCCCACGTGCTCGCGCAGGTACGCATTCACCTGCCCCGAGTCCACATCATGACGCCGCCCATCTTCATCCACATATTGAAAGAGATGCTGGCCCGGCAGGTGTTGACACTTCCTGACCAGCGCTGCGAGCCGCCGGTCCTCAATGGGCACGTCGTGCAGCGTGCCACCCTTGCCCGGAAAGCGCAGCGAGGCGCCGGTGCCGTGGCGGGCGAAGCGCGCGTGCCGGTCCTGCAGCGTGGACAGCCCGAAGCTGCCGTTGTTGCGGGCGTATTCAGTGTTGCCGACGCGGGCGTAGGTCTGGTCCATCAGGCTCAGCACCAATGCCAGCACCTTCTCGCGCGGCAGGCCGGGTTGCTTCAGGTCCGCGCGCAGAGTGCGTCGCAACCGGGGCAGTGAGCGACCGAACTGGCGCATGCGGCCGTGCTTGAGCTCGTCCTTGCCAGTGTTCCAGGCAGGATGGTAGCGATACTGTTTGCGGCCGCGGGCGTCGCGGCCGGTGGCCTGAATATGACCGCGCGGGTGCGGGCAGATCCAGACATCTTCCCAGGCGGGCGGAATGGCCAGGGAGCCGATGCGGGCGAGGGTGGCCTTGTCCTTTATGGGTCGGCCACTGGTCGCGCGGAAAGAGAATACCGGCTTCCCGTCCCGGCCTGTACGGCGGTGGCGAGTGAGGCCGGTGGCCCGGTCGGTTACGTACCGGAGTCCTTCCATGGTTTCCGACTTTACCGGGCCGGGCCGCGGGTCTGGGCTGGATCAGGCCTGCTCTCTCTCCAGCTTGTCGCCGTAAGCGCTGGCTTCAGGCGCGACCCTGGTTGCGCTCGCGCGACTTTTCGGCGTCTTCCCTGGCGTCGCCGTAAGCGCGCTGGACTTTGCCGGCGAGTTCCCTGGTGCCACCCTTGATCTCGTGCTTGCGGCTGCTGGCGGCGGTGCCGGCCTTGCGCTGGATCTTGCCGGCGGTTTTCCTGGCAGCGCCTTTCACCTGGTCCTTGTTCATGATGCATACCCCTCGTGCGTAAATGTGTGGGATCGGAGCCGCTCCGGAATCGGCGGCTCTGGGTCTATTGGGGCATTGATTGACGTGTTGCGAATAGCCGGCAGCCAGCGGTCATTGCTGTCGGCTGCTTCCTACAGCAGGGCGTAGCATGTGTCCAGACTGCTTGGGGTTCGTGTTGACCCTCACGCGGCGTGAGGCTGGATAAACGTCTCCGTGATCAAGGAACTGACAGTCAAGCAGCTGGCGGCCATCTCGGGCGTGACGGTGCGGACCCTGCGCCACTACGACGAAATCGGCCTGCTCAAGCCCGCCAGGGTGGGCGCCAACGGCTACCGCTACTACGGCCGGGCCGAGCTGCTGCGCCTGCAGCGCATCCTGTTCCATCGCGAGCTGGGCGTGCCCCTCAACGAGATCGGGGGACTGCTGGAGCTGGAAGGCGAGGATCAGGTGGGCGTGCTGCTGAGGCATCGGCAAAAGCTCGAGGCCGAAGGTGCGCGACTGGCGGAACTGATCGACACCATCGATCGGACCATTGCCAGCATCAACGGAGAAACCACCATGTCGAACGCGGATCTTTACAAGGGCTTCAGCACGGAGAAACAGGCGGCCTACGAGGCCTGGCTCATCCAGCGCCATGGCGAGCCGATGCGGCAGGATATAACGCGCAGCCGCAGGCGCCTCGATGCGAGCACGGCACAGGAGCAAGCCGCCGCGATGGCCCAATTGCAGCAACTGGAGGAGTCGTTGGCGGAAGCCTGCCGGCGCGACATCGATCCGGCGTCGACGGCGGTGGATGAACTCATCGCACGCCATCGCGCGTGGGTCGCGATGATGTGGGACAAACCCTGTCCGCCCGAGGCTTACACAGGGCTTGCCGACCTGTATCTCTCGCATCCGGATTTCGTGGCGCGGTATGAGCGCATCGCGCCGGGGTTTGCGGAGTATCTGGTCCGTGCGATGAAGATTCACGCTGCGGCGGCCGGCTTTACCGCCAGCTCCCGGCTCTCGCCGGGGTGAGTCTGCGGCTCGCCGCGGCCAGCCTGTGTGCGTGGGCTCGGCTCAGGCCGCGGGCGTCGTAGCGGACTTCTTCTTCGGCGCTGACTTCGCCTTTGGTGCGGCCTTAGTCTTTGCCTTGGCCTTCGCCTTGGCTTTGGCTTTGGCCTTCGGCGCCGGCTTCTCGGCGGCCGGCACCGCTGCGGCCTTCGCCTTCGCCGGCGCACCCCGCCTTCCGAACCGACCGCGCGCCGGGCGCGGCGGTGCGGCGGCCAGCAGCGCGCGGCATTCCTCCAGCGTCATCGTCTTCGGGTCGCGATCCTTGGGGATGCGCGCGTTGCGCTGTTTGTCGGTGATGTACGGACCATAGCGTCCGTTCAGCACCTGGATGTCATCCACGCCGAAGTCGATGATGATGCGGTTGGCATCGGCCACCTTCTTGGCCTCGATCACCTCGATGGCGCGCTCGCGCGTCACCGCATAAGGATCATCCGGCTCCTTCAGCGACACATATTTGCTGCCGTATTTCACATACGGGCCGAACTGCCCGATGGCCACCGTCATCGGTTCGCCATCGGCGGTGTCGCCCAGCTTGCGCGGCAGCTGGAACAGCACCAGCGCATCGTCCAGCGTGATGCTGTCCATCTTCTGCCCCGGACGCAGGCCGGCGAACTTGGGTTTTTCTTCGTCGTCCTTGGTGCCCGCCTGCACGAACGGGCCAAAGCGACCCATGCGCACCGAGATGGGCCGGCCGCTTTCCGGGTGGATGCCGAGGTCGCGCGACATGGCCACTTCTTCGCGGCTGACGCTGGTCTCGATGTTCTCGACCCTCTCGATGAAGGGCTTCCAGAATTTCTCGAGCGGCGTGATCCAGGGCTCCTCGCCCCGCGACACGGCGTCGAGCTCGTCTTCCATGTCGGCGGTGAAGCTGTATTCCACGTATTGGGTGAAATACTTGGTGAGGAAGCGATTGACGATCTTGCCGATGTCGGTGGCGGTGAAGCGGCGCGACTCGATCTCCGCATAGCCGCGGTCGCGCAGCGTGGAGATGATCGATGCATAGGTGGACGGACGGCCGATGCCATACTCCTCCAGCGCCTTCACCAGCGAGGCCTCGGAGAACCGCGGCGGCGGCTCGGTGAAGTGCTGCTCACCGTGCAGGCCGATGAGCTTTACCAGCTCGCCCTCCTGCATCGGGGGCAGCACATGGTCGTTGTCGTCTTCTGCTGGACCGGTGCTCTCGTCGCGGCCTTCCTGATAGACCGCAATGAAGCCGGGCTTCACCAGCGTGGACCCATTGGCGCGCAGCATGTGACCGGAGCCACGCGCGCCAGCGATGAGATCCACCGCCACGGTGTCGTACACGGCCGGTGACATCTGGCAGGCGATGGCGCGCTTCCAGATCAGCGCGTAGAGCTTGTACTGGTCGGCGTCGATCTTGCCTTCGAGCTGCTGCGGAGTGACCGCTGCCGAGGTCGGGCGCACGGCCTCGTGGGCCTCCTGCGCGTTCTTCGACTTGGTCTTGAAGACGCGCGGCTCGTCGGCCAGGCCTTCCTTGCCATACAGCCGTTCAATGACGCTGCGAATCTCGGTGACGGCGTCGACGCCGAGATTCACCGAATCGGTACGCATATAGGTGATGAGGCCCACGGCCCCCTCGCCGAAATCCACACCCTCATACAGCTGCTGCGCCAGGCGCATGGTGCGCTGGGCCGAGAAGCTGAGCTTGCGCGCTGCCTCCTGCTGCAGCGTGGAGGTGGTGAACGGCGGCGACGGATTGCGCCGCCGCTGCTTGCGGTCGATGGTGTCGACGGTGAGTTGGCCGCCGGCTACC
>DATKBK010000306.1:0-2180 GCA_035514045.1 Steroidobacteraceae bacterium
TCGGCTTCGAGCCCATGCGCGCGGCGGATCACCGCACTCACCTGCTGCTTCACGTTGGCCACCAGGTCCGGATCGTCCACAGTGAAGGTGATCGAGAAGTCCGGGCGTGCCACCGCCGCATTGAAGGCCAGCGCGGTCTGGTAGGGCATCACCAGGAATGAGTCCTGGTTGAAGCCGAAGATCTCGCCGCGGGTTTCCATCACGCCCACGACCTTGAACCACTCGGTGCCGATCTGCACGAACTCGCCTTCGGGACGCTCGGGCAGGTCGAGGTCCTCGCGGATCTGTTCGCCCAGCACCACCACGCGGCGGCGGCTCTCGTCATCGCTCTGGGTGAGGAACCGGCCGGTGCGCGGAAACAGCTGCTGCACATGCATCAGGCCGGCGGTGGTGCCGACGAACTGGCCCGAGGCGGAGCGTGCGCCGTAAGTAACCTGCCCCGCTGGCACCGGCACCATCGGGGTGAGATTGGAGATGCCGTCGATGCGATAGCGCAGCTCGTCGACATCGGTGAGGCGCAGGCGGTTGGCCTGGCCGCGCAGCTGGTCCTGCACCGGCGTGTAGGCACGCAAGGTCAGGGTGGTGGAACCCAGGCCCTGGAACTGCTGCGAGATCGAGGCGGACATGCCCTGCACCAGCGCGATCACGCAGATCACCGAGGCCACGCCGATGATCACACCCAGCATCGTCAGGAAGCTGCGCAGGCCATGCGCGCGGATCGCCGCCAGCGCCGAGCGCAGGCACTCCTGCAGCGCGTAGAGCAGGCGCCGCGACGCGCCGGCGTCTTCGACCAGCGCCGGCTCAGCCATTGGCGCGGTCCTCGGCGATGCGACCATCGTGCAGCCGCACCAGCCGGTGGCAGTTGGCCGCGACACCCGGATCGTGGGTAACGATCACCACGGTCTGCCCTTCGGCATGCAGCTGCTTGAACAGGTCGATGATCTCGCGCGCGGTGCGGCTGTCGAGGTTGCCGGTGGGCTCGTCGGCCAGCAGCAGCTCCGGATGGCCGACCAGGGCGCGCGCCACGGCCACGCGCTGGCGCTGGCCGCCGGACATCTCATTGGGTCGGTGTCCGGTGCGATCGGCGAGGCCGACGCGCTCCAGTGCGCGGCGTGCATGCTCGCGCCGCGCGGACGGGCCGATGCCGCGGTAGATCAGCGGCTGGGCGACATTGTCGAGCGCGGTCATGCGCGGCATCAGGTAGAAGTTCTGGAACACGAAGCCGATCTTGCGGTTGCGCACCGAGGCCAGCTGCTCCTCGTCGAGGCCTGCCACTTCTTCATCGTCCAGCCGGTAGCGGCCGGTGGTGGGTGTGTCGAGGCAGCCCAGGATGTTCATCATGGTCGACTTGCCCGAACCCGAAGGGCCGGTAAGCGCGAGGAATTCATTGCGCGCAATCGACAGGTCCACCTCGTTCAGCGCCGCAAAGGCGGTGCCGCCAAGCTGGTAGATCTTCGTGATGCCGGTCAGTTCGATCACGGATTCGGGGCAGGTGCAGGGGTGGAATCGGCGGCACCACCAGCGACTGCCTCGGGCGCGGGAGCTTCCTCGACGGCATCGCCATCGCGCAGGAATCGCAGCTCGCGCGCCGGCCCGATCGCAATGCGCGCACCAGCCGCAAGGCCAGTGGTGACGGTGATCCAGGCGTCGTCGGCGATGCCGACTTCGACCGGCACCGCGCGCACCTTGCCTGCCTCGACCACGAATACGCTGGCCTTGGCTGGAGCATCGCGCGCCTCGGCCTCTTCGTACTGCACGGCCTGCACCGGCACGGCGATCACCGGGGCGGCATCGCTGGCGCGCGTGGCGATCTCGGCGCGACAGCTCATGCCGGTATGGAATTGCAGGTCCGGCGAAGCATTGAGGCGGATCTTGACCGGATAGCTCTTGCCCTGCCCCTGCACCGTGCGCGGGGAAACCGCCACGGTCTCGACCACCCCTTCCCAGGACTGGTCCGGAAATGCCGCCGGCACGATCTTCGCGATCTGGCCCGGCACCACGCGTGCCACATCGGTCTCGTTGCCGTTGACCTCGGCGTACATGTTCGAGGTGTCAGCAATGGTCAGCAGGTCGGAGCCCGCGATGCTGGTGGCGCTGGGCACGGCGGTCTCGCCCACTTCGATGGTCAGCTGCGTGACGCGGCCGGCGATGGGTGCACGCAGCACAGTCTTGGCCAGGTT
>DATKBK010000307.1:0-17275 GCA_035514045.1 Steroidobacteraceae bacterium
CAGGTGC
This sequence comes from Steroidobacteraceae bacterium, assembly GCA_035514045.1. GTDB lineage: Bacteria > Pseudomonadota > Gammaproteobacteria > Steroidobacterales > Steroidobacteraceae > ZC4RG30. The sequence continues at coordinate 8 of DATKBK010000307.1, forward strand.
CTGCGGCGTCGATGATGCGATGCGGGTTGGTGCTCAACGCCGTCTGTATCGTGGTGACCACGGGCGCGGTGCTGCTGTGGAGTTCGGGCTGATTCGCAACCTGCCTAGCGGTCGCCCCGCTCAGCGCTGATCGCTTCGAGTGCGCCCGCTTCGCCCACCTGCACCCCGATCTGGATCGGCTGACAGCACACCTGGCAATCCTCGATGTACGCCTGGCTCCCGGCCGAGAGATCCACCCGCAACGGAATCATCTCCCCGCAGTAGGGACAGACCGCGTCGACGAACTGCTCCAGCGCATTGCGGCCCGCCTCCTCACCAGGCTCGATCACCGGCTCGAGCCCATAGAGACGGTCGATTTCTGTCCGCTTTCCGCTCGCCATTCCTTGATCATAGCGGCCCATTCCAGCCTGCTGATCTAGAATCAGGACATGGCCCGGATCGATACCCAGCAGAGTGCCCCCTGACACCATGGAGCTGGCACCCGGCCTGGGCAACGGGCTCGCACTCGCATTGATTGCGCTGAGCTTCCTCACCTCGCTGATCACGGCCACCTTCTCGCTAGGCGGCGGATCGTTGCTGATCGCCGTGATGGCTTTGATTCTGCCTCCACTGGTGGTAGTGCCGGTGCATGGCTGCGTGCAACTGGGCAGCAATGCGGGTCGGGCCCTGCTGCAGCGGTCTCATATCCAGTGGAGCTTCATCCTGTGGGTGACGCTGGGCGCGGCCCTGGGTTCGGTGATCGGCGGCCAGCTGGCGTGGCTGTTGCCTGGGAGGTGGCTTGCGGGCGCAATCGGCCTGTTCGTACTGGTGACCACCTGGCTGCCGCAGCCGAAGATCATCGCCACCAGTCATGCCGTGCAGTTCGTGGGCGGGACCATGGTCTCTGCCCTGGGCATGCTGGTGGGCGCCGCTGGCCCGCTGGTTGCCGCGTTCGTGCGGGGGATTCCAGATCGGCGCCAGCTCGTCGCCACCCACGCCATGCTCAACACCTTCGTGCATGTCTTCAAGGTCGCCGTGTTCGTGGCCATGGGATTTGCTTTCGGGCAGTACTTGCCACTGATTCTGCTGATGGTGCTGGCCGGGTTCGCCGGCACCGCCGTCGGTGGCCACCTGCTCGCCCGTGTGCCGGAGAATGTGTTCCGGCTGGCCTTCCGGATCCTGCTCAGTGCGGTGGCTGTGGGCTTGATGTGGCGCGCATTGGTATAGTGCGTTCCGTACCTTGCAACCTGCAACGCTGTCGCGCTTCTTTGAACTGCTGGCCACACCCGCTGGCCCCGCCGTGTTCAATCCATGGCGCGATCATGATCCCGGAACTGACGCGTTGCCCGATGCGGCAGCCGCGCGGCTGCAACGACTGCAGGCATTCTTCACCACGCGGCCGCGCTGGCTGTTGCTCGGGGAGGCGGCCGGCTACCAGGGTGCCCATGTCAGCGGCATCCCGTTCACCAGCGAGCGCCTGCTGCTCGAAGGCGCGATTCCGCGGGTCCATGTCGGCAGTCAACGCCTGTCGACGCGTGCAAGGCCATGGAGCGAACCCTCGGCCACGACCGTGTGGGGAACCCTGCACGGGCTGCATCGCGCCAGCGATACGCTGCTCTGGAACGCGTACCCCTGGCACCCTCACCGGCCCGGTGTGCCGCAGTCCAATCGAACGCCGACACCCGCTGAACGGCGCGCCGGGCTGCCGGTACTCGAAGCCCTGCTGGCCGCTTTTCCCGCGGTGCGCTGCTTCGCAGTGGGCCGCAATGCGGAAGCTTCGCTTGCCGAGGTGGGCGTTGTGGCGACACCGCTGCGGCACCCGTCAATGGGTGGAGCGACCGCGTTCCGTGAGGGTCTGCGCCGGGCGCTCGTGGAAGAGGCTTGATCCGGCAGTTGGCCGGCATCTCGCCCGATCGGCATACAATCGCACCATGAAATACCTGCACACCATGATCCGCGTGACCAGCCTGGAAGATTCCCTGCGTTTTTACTGCGATGCACTTGGGCTGCAGGTGGTGCGCAAGCGGGATTCGCCACAGGGTCGCTACACGCTGGTGTTCCTCGCCGCACCCGGCCAGCCGGATGCCGAGGTCGAGCTGACGCACAACTGGGACGCTGAAACCTACACCGGTGGCCGCAATTTTGGCCACCTCGCCTACCTGGTCGATGACATCTATGCCGCCTGCGAGCGGCTGCAACAGCATGGCGTACAGATACTGCGCCCGCCGCGCGACGGCAACATGGCCTTCGTGCGATCGCCCGACCAGATCTCGATCGAGCTGCTGCAGAAGGGCGACCCGTTGCCGCCGCGATCGCCCTGGACCGAAATGCCGAACGTCGGGAGCTGGTGACCGTAGAGTCGCTCAGTCCTTGAAGAACGGCTCGACCTTGCCCTTGAGCAGGATGGTCAGCGGTTTGCCGTGGCGGTCGAGTGTCTTGCCGACGGCGGAGCGGATCCAACCCTCGGAGACGCAGTATTCCTCCACGTTCGTGCGCTCCACTCCGTTGAAGCGGATGCCGACATTCCGGGCCAGCAGCTTCTCGTCGTAGTAGCGACTCGCGGGATCGACGCTCAGGCGATCTGGCAGGGTGTCGGGCGGTGAATCGGGCACGTCAGGTGTTGCGGGGGACATGGCGATATCATACTAATGAAGCCCATCCCTGGCTGCATCCATGGAGACATCATGAAGCGCCTGCTGATCAGCAGCGCCGGCGCGGCTCACTGTATTCACCAACCAAATACCTGCCGCGCTCCGCGCACATCCGCACCACCGCGCAGCGTACCGAATCGCGGGTCCACGCCCACAGCCACTCCGGCAGTCCCGATGTCATAGGCGCCCGCCAGCTCGATCAGGTGGCCGCGACGTGCCAGCGCCGTAATGATCGCGGCAGGCACGCGGGTTTCGATCACCAGACCTCCCGGCACATCGCGCTTGTCTTCGAACGACTGGTGGAAATGCAGTGATTCCACGCGCGGCGACTCAAGCGCCTGCTGGATGTTCTGCCCGCCCAGGATCATGTTGAGCAAGGTCTGGGCGATGTGCTGGTCCTGGCTGTCGCCGCCCGGTGTGCCCACCGCCAGGAAGGGCTTGCCCTCACGGGTGACGATGGTGGGCGTCAAGGTGGTGCGCGGTCGCTTGCCGCCTGCCAGCACGTTGGGACTGGCCGGATCCAGATCGAATACCGCCATGCGATTGCTGAGCGGCACCCCGGTATCGCCTGCCAGGTACGCACCGCCCATCAGCCAGCCCGAACTGGGCGTGCAACTGAAGAGATTGCCGCGCACGTCGACGACCTGGATCGCCGTGGTGTCGCGGGCGCGGTCACCGGGGACCTCAAGCCGACGCGGCAGGAACACCGGCGCCAGACGCTGGCCGCCGCGCTGGTACACATAGGGGTTGCCGTAGCGATGCTCCAGCGAAGCCTGCGGTCCGATCAGCGCTGCCCGCGCAGCGGCGTAGCTCTTTGACAGCAGGCCTTCGGCGGGAATGTCAGCAAACAGCGGATCGCCGAACCAGGCATTGCGATCGTCGAAGGCGAGCTTGATCGCTTCAACCAGCGTGTGCAGATACTGTTCGCTGCCATGGCGCATCCGGTCGATGCCTGCGGCCTCCAGAATGTTCAGCGTGAGCAGCAGCACCGGACCCTGGCTCCAGAAACCGGCCTTGTGAATGTCATGACCCTGGAAGCGCGAGCTGACAGCTTCTTCCAGCCGCCCCCGGTAGGTGGCGAGGTCCTGGTAGTCGAGCAACCCGCCATCGGCCTGCACGGCAGCGGCGATGCGTCGCGCCACATCGCCCTTGTAAAACACATCGCGCCCGGCCTCGATGGCTTGCACGCGATCCGCACCGTTGGCGAGCGCCGTGCGCTCGGCGCCGGCTATGGCCCGCAGCGTGGCCGCGAGGTTCGGTTGGCGGAAGATCTCCCCGAGTTCTGGAACGCGCCCTTCGGGGTAGTAGGTGCGTCGCGACCATTCCCAACGCACGGTTCTCTGCCGCTGGGTGTGCAGCGCATTGCGCAGCACCCCGTACATGGGAAAGCCGTCGGCGAGCCGGATCGCCGGCTCCAGTAGCTGTCCCAGCGACATCGTGCCGAAGCTCTGCAGCGCCAAAGCCATGGCATCGATCACGGCCGGCACCGTGCCACCATTGGGACCGTTCCCAGGAATCACACCCGCCGCAAGGAAATGGGCTGGCGTTGCCGCCTTCGGCGCGGGGCCCTGGCCGCTGATGACAGTGACCTTGCCGGTTTGCGCCTGAAACACGATGGCGGGGGCCTCGCCGCCCATGCCGAAGTGGGAGATCTCATTGACGGCCGCGGCCAGCACCGCCGCCACTCCCGCATCGAAGGCATTGCCGCCAGCAGCGAGGATGCGCGCGCCCGCGTCCACCGTGTACTGGGTTCCCGCAGCGACCATGCCGTGGGTGCCGTACAGCTCTGGCCGCAGTGTTGCCATGTCCTCGGGGCGGCGGGCACCCGGGGCGGCGATCGAAGCCGGGGGCGCATTCTGGGCTGGCGCGCCCGCAGACCAGCCCGCCACGGCCGCGGCAACGGAGAGCTTGTGAAAGTCACGTCGTGAAGGCATGCGCTACTCCCCTGTATTGTGCACCAGGGGCTGAATCCGCCGCGCGGGCCGCGTGCTCACCGCGTGGTCGCACCGACAGGTGGTGCAACCCTCAGCTGGACCTAGAGAGCGCGCGGATTGACGCCGGGCCTGGCGTACTTGTGCCTCGGCTTCACCGTGACATAGCGCTGCTGAGTCAGCTTCATCTCGCGGTACAAGCTGGCCAGGTCCCCGGCCATGTCCAGAAGTTGTGGATCGCCGTAGATGACCTTGAGCACGTTGTCCGCGTATTCCTGCCGGCGAACCGTGCTCACGGCCCCCATAGAGGCCGGGCGGCAGATCCCTGCGGAGTGGCTTCCTGGGTGGATGAATTCGATGCCTGAGCCGGAGCCGGTAAAGGCGAAGCCTGAGCGGCGGGAGAAAGTGGGGCAGCTCCACGCCTGGGAATAATGGTTTGGGCCGCCGGCGATGAAGCCCGGCACGCACGCCCGGGTCATGATCAAGCTGTCCCTGCTTAACGCCACGTGCCCGCAGTGCACATCGAACCTGCGGTTCTCGTTCAGCTTGTTGTATAGCGCGAAGAACTCGTCCTCGGCATCTTCAATCACCTGGGCCAGGCGCTCGCCACGCACCCAGATTTCATCGAGCTGCTGGAGTTCTTCCACCGGTTGCTGCGCCGCAACGGGCGACGGCGCCGTCGCGGCTGGCGCGTCGGCAGCCAGGCTCGTGCCGGCTGCCATGGCAACTATAAGTAGTGAGGCAAGGGCCAGGCGAAGGTTCCTGGCTGCGAGACACATGATGCTGGTCATGGATCATTTCTCCTGGGCGGGAGCTGATACGCCTTGGGAGCGTACAACAGGCTCAGCGGGAACGCCATCAGCTTAAGATCGCTGGCCGAAGCACCTCGATGACAAGCCCGACCAGGGCCGCCGCCAGCATGCCCAGCGACGGCAGCGAGGTCAGCGCGAAGCCCAGGGCGCGCGTGCGCGGATCGCGCACATAGCTGCGGAAATACACTAGCCGCCCGATGATCCAGATCACGCCCAGACCGGCGGCCCAACGCGGGTCGTAGAGCCAGGCGAACAGCACGATCGCCGGGATGAAGATCACCAGCTGCTCGAGTGTGTTCATCTGCACGCGGTAGTAGCGTTCGAAGATCTCGTGGCCGGTGGTCGCCGGGGCGGGACACTGGTAGCGGCCGCGGGCCTTCGCGACGGCAAAGCCGAAGGCGAAGAACTCGAACAGGGCGACGATGATGACAATTCCAACCCAGGCCATAGGTGTATCTCCCTTCTTTGAGAGAAAGGATACGCATCTGGCGCCTGGGTATCATGCCCGAATGACTACTTCGGGTCGCTGGAAGCGTTCAGTCGTATACGGTCCTGCACACCACTTCGGTGGTCTCTTCGGTGGCGTTCTTCTGTATGCTCTTCTGCACGCGATTGCCGGCGTAGCCGCCTACCACGGCGCCACCGACGGTAGCAACGTCGCCACTCGTCCCCTTGCCACCAACTTCGTTGCCTACTACGGCGCCCACGACAGCGCCCGTAACCGTTCCGATCACCCGGTTCTCGTCCTTGACGGGCTTCTGCCGGGTGACGACCTGCTCGGTGCCCGCTTCTGCCAGACCAGACGGTTGGTCTTCAGGTCCAGCACCGAGTAGATGCCACAGCTCTGCATGCCGGCGCCGACGTAGCCACCGCCGCGAAATGATTCCTTGAACGTCGGCGGATCAAACTGCCGGGCATCCATGCGCGCGCCGTTGGCATTCTCGTTGGCGCAAATGTACATCCATTGGGTACGCGGGTCGTAGGCGCTGGGTGGCCAGTTCACGGCCGCCATGGGCGCGTAGATCTGCGCCTGTTCGCTGAACGGCGTGAACACCCGGCCCTCATTGAGCGAAACCCGCAGCGACTGCTGCCGCGGCAAGACACACGAATCCCGCCGTCGCGCGCGCCGGGAGGCATAATCCCGGCAACAGAAGACGGTTGCTGGACTCACCACGTCCGTTGCGGAAAAACAGGGGGATTCATGACAACTGCACGAGTGACCGCAGAGAAGGCCTGGTTGATGGCCCTTGGCGTGATTCTGGCCGCCGGGGTTGCCGGATGCCAGGTGAAGTCCGATGCACCCGCTGCCGGGGACGCGGCGGCCGGCGCCACCGCCGGTATGTCGGCGGAGCGCCTGCAGCGACTCGACGATTATTTCCATCGCCAGGTGGACGAAGGAAAGATCGCCGGAGTCGTGACCTGGATCGCGCGCCGCGGCCAGGTCGTGCACGAGGATGCCTATGGCATGGCGGACATCGCGGCGAATCGTCCGATGACCGAAGACTCCTACTTCTACGTCTACTCGATGACCAAGCCCATCACCAGTGTGGCCTTGCTGATGCTGTACGAAGAGGGCCGCTTCCAGCTACGCGACCCGATCGCGCGTTACCTGCCGGAACTTGCGAATCTGAGGCTGTACGCTGGCGAAGGCGCCGGTGGCCGCATGATCCTGCGCGATCCGGCGCGCCAGCCGACGATCCAGGATGTGTTCCGCCATACCGCCGGCTTTCTCTACGGGTCCGCGGGCAACCGGGGCATCGACACAGCCTATCGCGAAGCGAACGTGATGGGCGGAACGCTGGCGGATCTCACGACGCGGCTGGGTACGTTGCCGCTGGCCTACGAGCCCGGCACGCAGTGGGTCTACTCCGTCTCGCATGACGTCCAGGCGCGTCTGGTCGAGGTGCTGTCCGGCATGCCGTTCGACGAGTTCGTGCGGCAGCGGATCTTCGAGCCACTGGGCATGCAGCAGACCGTGTTCGGGCGTCCGGATGCACTCAAGGACCAGTTCGCCTCGATCTACGGAGTCGACCCCGAGGGCAAGCTCACGCCCAGCACCGCGCTCGATGCCCCCGGCGCCGCCACGCGGGTGCTCGGCGGGTTCAGCATATCGGCCACGGCCGCCGATTACGGCCGGTTCGCGCAGATGCTGGTCAACTCAGGCGAGCTGGATGGCAAGCGCATCCTCTCGCGCAAGACCATCGACCTGATGGATTCGAACCATCTGCCGCCGGGCGTCGCGCGTGGTGCGGCGGGCGGCGGCACCGCCGGAGGCGAGGGCTACGGTCTGGGCGTGCGCGTGGTGATCGATCCGGCGCAGGCCGGCAACCTCACCTCTGCTGGAACTTTCGGCTGGTCGGGCGCGGCCGGTACGCATTTCTTCGTCGATCGCACCGAACAGCTGGTAGCGGTGTTCATGATCCAGAAGATGGGTGCACCGGATGGTCCGTCCATGGCGGCGCAGTTCGAGACCCTGGTGTACCAGGCCATCGCCGACTGAGCAGCGACGACAGACAGGAGGTTGCGTGAAACTATCCAGAACGGGACCGATACTGCCGCTGGTCGCCGCCGCGGCGCTGCTCGCAGTGGGTGGTGCAGCCTCGGCAGCCGCACCTGTGGACCCTGCCCTGCTCGCGCAGGACCGGATGGCCATCGAAGAAACGCTGCGTCGCTATGTCCGCGGACTCGATGACGCGGATCTGGATGGGTATCTGGCCACGCTCACGGAAGATGCGCGATTCGTGGCCGCGGAAGGTACCCACGTGGGCAAGGAAGCCATCCGCAAATACGTCGAACCGGTGATGAAATCACGTGCGGAGCGGCGCGCCAGGGAGGGTGTCGCCGCCACCGCCACGCACCATGTGGTGACCAACCAGTCCATCCAGTTCATCGATCGCGACAACGCCGTGGTGCGTGCCTACTGGATGTACGTCGTGGCACATGGCACCGGCAAGCCAATGACCATTGACCTGATGGGCTCGTCGGAAGACTACCTGACGCGGCGCAATGGCCAGTGGCTGATCAAGGAGCGGCGCGTGGAGCCTTGAGGGCCGCGCGCAACCGAAAGAGCTACGGCAGCTTCAATCCGGCCTTTTCGGCCAGCGTTTCGACGCGATCATTCCAGATCCCTTCGTTGCAGTCGTAAGGCATCAGGTGACCATTGGGCACCTGGGTCCATCGCCGCACCAGCACGACCGGTTCGGTGTAGAAAGCAGGATCGGTCATCGTCACCTCGGCGACCAGGACTCGCCGCCCCTGCGCGTCATTGCCCTCCAGACGGTAACGTTCCACGATGGTGGCCTCGGCGGAGTGCGGCGTGCTGCGCTGGTCGAGCTGCTCCATGAGATTGTTGGTTTCCACCACCAGCACGTCCCCTTCCCAGCGGCCGCTGGAATAGCCGACGCGGACGGGCACCCGGTCCTGCTCGGGGGCGTTGCGATCGCCGAAGTACACGCGTCGGGTCTCGCCATGCAGCTCGTAGATGAGGGTGATCTGTTCGGGCCGCTGGATGACTTCCATGGGATAGCCGCCGCCGCCCTGGAGCATGCCGGGCATGCCTGCGCCGAGGCACACACCGCCCGGCGTGTCGCCGGTGGGCGCAACGATGGCATTGAAGGCATCGTGGCGGCGCTTTGCCTCGGGCCGCAGGGGCAGCGGCTGGCTTGACCCGCCACCCGCCGCACCCCGCGCCGGTGCCCCGCCGCCAGCCGCACCCCGCGCCGGCGCTGCGCCGGCTGGTGCCCAGACACCGGTGAGATCCGGCGGTGAAGCAGGCGATGCTGCCGGAAGCAACGTGCCAGCTATTGCTCCGGCCAATCCGGCTGCTGCAATGAATGCAAGACGATTCTTTTTCATACTGCCCCCTCCTGCCGGCGCATTGCGCGCGCGGTCAGGAAACCAAAACTGCCCGGGTCAATCGAGCGTCTTCGCGACCCTGAATCCCAGATAGTTGCGACCGCGCGTATTGGCCGCATAGGGCGCGCCGCGGCGCGCTGAACGGTGCATGTAGGGATTGCTGGTGAAAGTGCCGTTGCGGAACACGCGCACCAGGCAGTCGCCTTCGGTGCTGGCGCTGCCATCCACGGGCGCGTGAGCCAGGTCCGCCTCGTAGCAGTCCTGAGCCCATTCGAAGACGTTGCCGTGCATGTCGTAGAGGCCCCAGGCATTGGGCGGGAAGGACGCCACGGGCGCGGTCTCGTCCAGCCATTTGTCGCCTGCCTCGGCGTAGGGTCCGCGCGCGCCGTTGCCCCGCATGCCGAAATTGCCGTGGTTGTAGTCGATGGCGTCGCCCCAGGGGTACGCGGTGGTGGTGCCAGCGCGCGCCGCGTATTCCCATTCGGCCTCCGACGGCAGGCGATAGGCATCATCGTTGCCGGTCTTCCAGTTGAGCCAGCCGACGAAAACCTGTGCGTCGTACCAGCTCATGCCGACGGCCGGCCGCGTGCCGCGACCGTAGTCCTTGTACTGGGCATTGCGCGAGCCATCCGGATTGCTGCGCAGCGCCTCGTCGATGGCGGCGCCCTCGCACCAGTTGTCGCGCACGCAGGCCTCCCACTGGTTCCATGTCACCTGTGTAGTGGCAATGGCAAAGGGCTTGGCAATGGAAACGCGGCGCTGTGGCTCGTCCTTGTCACGCTCGGGTTCGGATTCTGGCGAACCCATCATGTAGGTGCCGGGAGCCAGCACGACCAGTTCGGGACAGTTGCGGCATTCCTTGATGAGCGCGCCCGGTTTCGCCCGCTTGCCAGCGGCCGAGGCCGGTTGCGCCAGCAAGGCCGCGCTGCCAACCAGCAGCACCAGCCCCAACCACCGGAATTTCACGTTCATGCTTGTCATCCTGTGCTCCTTGGTTCTGGCTACCGCAGTCAGCGGTTGCAGCTCTTTTCGTCTTCGCGGAATCCGCGCAGCGTGTTCGCGATGCCGTAATTGCCCTCGTGGCAGGCGTATTCGATCATGGGTTCGTCAGACAGTTCCATCGGAAATTCGCCACCCCAGCCAACATCCCACAGTCCCGGATCAGACACCATCACCCGCGCATGGTGCACCATCTCGGTCATCAGCACGACCTGATCTCGCCCCTGCATGATCTTCACGCGGGTGTTATACCCCACGGGCCGCAGCGGCGGGACCCGCGCTGCACAGGCTATTTCAGCGACGCCGGCGCGGCGCAGGCATAAGAGCCCGCCAGGCTGATGTCGCCACCCTGGTAGCGCGGAAATTCCGGATAGGAGCACATCGGCATTGATCGTGCACCGGCGCTGACCACCTCGCTGCGGCCCGGTGCAACGCCCTGCTCGACCCAGTTGCGCAGCAATGCGAAGCGGTCGACATTGCTTGGCACCTGGATTGCGTCCACTTGCTCGCCGTCCCCGTTGATCGTCGCCGAGCGACCCGACAGGCCGTGGCCGCCCTGCGGGATCACGTACAGCCGTGCGAACGCATCGACGGTCCGACGTCCCAACTTGTCGAGTACCGACTGGTAGTAGTTGAGCTGCTCCCCGGACGGGGCCGTGGTGTCGTCGGTGCCGATGGTGACCAGCAGCTTGCCGCCCCGCTTGTGGAACGCACTCAGGTCCGGATCGGTCGAATCCAGCCACTGCGAGACCAGTTCGCGCCGCGCCAGAACGCGATTCACATCGAGGTCGAGCGGATTGGCGTCGAGGTCCTGCATCACGAAGCCGATCACGCCGATGGTGCCCTGGTTGCTGAAGGAGGGGGCGTCCACGGCGGCTCCCTCCTGACCGCGGTAGCGTTGCCCGGCGAGTAGCGCGCCGCTTGAGGTCGGCGCCCACATGCCGAAGTCTGTCCTGCCGTTCGCGAGCTTCACCTCGGAGCTGCGGTTCGAGAAGAACACCTGCAGGGTCTGGATCTGGCCGGACGTCAGACAGGCATTCTGCGTTGCATCCTGCGGCTCCGGATCCACGTCGTTCGGGCAGCGTCGGGCCGCCCAGGGATCCGGCTCGCCGATCCCGTCGTTGACGTTGAAGATCGCGCGGCAGTCGAAATAGGCGTTGATGATGCCGTCGGCGAGCCCGTCGAGCTTGTCGCAACGGCGCATGAATTCGGCCAGGATTGCGGTGCCCTTGGCTGGCGGCACCCAGTTGCGCAGTGGGATTTCCTGGATCCGCATCTGTGCCCGCGACAGCATCAGCGACGAAAACCCGACGATGGGCACGCTGGACATCACCCCGTGGTAGTCGTTCGGGTAGCGCTGCGCCACCGTCAATGCTTCGCGGCCGCCCTGGGAGCTGCCGACGAAGTAGTTGTACTGCGGGCGCACCCCGTAGGCGCGCTCGATGAGCACCATGGCCACGTCGTGCGTCTTCTTCAGCTGCAGGTAGCCCAGGTTGCGGATCGCCTCGTCATTCAGCGCCCACTGGCTGTCGCGGCCGGCGTGGCCTGAATCGCTGCCGTAGGTCGCGAATCCCTGCGCCAAATTGGAGGCACCGCCGAACCCGCCGGCCAGGCCCGGAATGCTGCCATTCATGCCGCCGCCGCCCATCTGGACTGCACGGCGATTCCAGTTTGCCGGCAGCGCCACGCCGAAGCGGATCGGCCGCGCCGTGGCGGCCTTGTCCACGGGTTCGAGGCTGCCGTTCACCATGCAATGCGCAGGCGTGTTGCCCGCACCGGATACCCACTGCAGCGATTCGAGCACCACACCTGCCACCGGCTCGCCGATCTGCGACGCCTTGATGGCCGCCCCCAGGGTCGTTCCGGTGCAGACTGATTCGGTCAGGGCCGGGGAGTCGGCGGCCGCCCGCGCTTGAGTCGCTGCCAGCAGCACGGCGGCCAGCATGACGCGGGCTGGAGCGCTGATCAGTGCGTGCCCTACATGTCTGTGGTGCATGTCATTCCTCCTGCTGCAATGCGATCCCGCCCCGGTACCAATCGCATTCCCCCGCGCGAGCATGTCCGAGCCTGTGGGCTTCGCGCAACCAGTCATGGCGGCTGATCAGGGAATCGCCGTTTCAATCATGTCGGCGGTTTCAGTGACAGCGACGTGCTGGAGGTCATGCGTGTAGGGCATTTCTTCAACGCGCCAGTCCGGACGCCGGCGCAGCCTCTCGGCCACCGGCCCGAACGTATCGTTCTTGTAACCGGTGGCCAGCACATAGGCCTTGCGGGGAACGCGCTCGCGCGCGCCGGTGAGTCGCGCCTTCTCGTTGAAGCAGTGCACCGATTGCGGCATGCGCCGCTCTTCGTAGGCCGCGCGGGACACCGGGTCCATGTGCGCGTTGAATCCCACGGCGTTCACCCGCGGCGGTGGCACAAGATAGTCTTCCCCTTCCGGCGCCAGGTGCAGCGGTCCGGGCACCATATCGTTGAGGCACTGACCGTCTTCGGGGAAGAAAGCATCCAGAAACATGATCGACTGGATCGTCCCCGCCGGCACCAGCTCCGGCACCATTGAGGCCGGCATGCCCCCATAGGAGTGGGCGACCAGCAGCAGGTTCTCCAGACGCTCGAAATCGATGACGTTGGCGATATCTCGGACATGCATCGACAAGTCGACGGCCGGGCTGGTCAGGTGTACCCGCTCACCAAGGCCGGTGAGGGTTGGCGTGAACACATGGTGCCCGCGGTCGCGCAGCAGATCCGCCACCGCTCGCCACCGCCACCCCCCGACCCATGCGCCGTGCACAATGACAATCGTTGCCCGCTTGTTTGCCATTCCTCGCTCCCGTGGCTGTTCGTCTATCTGCAGTTCACCCGGATTGCCGGATCAGACTGGCGCCCCGGCCGCCCGCATGGCCAGAATGCGCTCCCGGTATGGTTTGACTCCGGCCCAGTAGATGAGCGCGGACGCAGGAAAGAGAATGGCCGCCGAACTTGCAAAGGTGTAGCGCAGCAGCATCGCGTCGCCCCAGACGTACTCCGTGACCAGCGCGAAGAAAGTCGGCCCGAAGCCGCCACCCACCGCGAACATCGTGAACAGATAAAGGGCGGTGATCTGCCCGCGCATCCCGTTCGGCGTGACGATCTGCATCGCGGAGTTCAGCGACGGCGCAGCGAACAGCATCAGGGCCGAGCCGATCCCACTCAATGCCAGCGCAAGGCCCGCCGAGGGCATCAATGGCCACAGGATCATGAAGGGCGCAGCGACCGAGAATCCGATGGCCAGCACCCGCATGTTGGTGTCGGCATGCCCGCGCTTGCGGAACCAGTCGTTGATCCAGATCGCGCCGGCCAGCGATGGAAGGGCCAGCGCTAGATTGAGCAGCCCGGTATACAAGCCGACCTTCGCCGGATCCCACCCGAAAGTGCGGACGTAGAACGCAGCACTCCAGGCGGCCGTCCCGAACATGTGCAGCGAGGTGAAGCACAGGCCAACAAAGATCGGCCCGTAAACGGGCCAGTTCTTCAGCAGATAGGCGAGTACTTCGCGCAGTGATGCCGCCTGAGACTTGCCAGCCGACAACGCCGTCGGGACGAGATGGCGTCTGCGGGGTTCGGCAATGCTGGCGACAAGCAGAGCAATCGGCAGCCCTAACAGCCCCGTCAGGATGAACACCAACTGCCAATCGCGCACCACACCGAAGAGCGGAATCTCGATGGTCGGCAACCCGGCCAGGACATGGATCATCAGCGCGCCCAGCAGCAGTGATAGCGCCGTCCCGCCGGTGAATCCGACATTGTAGATGGCAATTGCGCGGGGCAGCTTCGCCGGCTCGAAGTAGTCGGCCATCATGGAATAAGCCAGAGGTCCGTTGATTGATTCGCCCGCGCCGATGCCGAAGCGGGCCGCGAAGAACTGCCAGAAATTCTGTGCCAGTCCGCAGGCTGCGGTGGCCGCGCTCCAGACCACGACCGCCCCGGCCGTCAACCACTTGCGGTTATAGCGATCCACCAGGCGCGAAGCGGGAACGCCGATTAGGACGTAGAACAGCACCGCCGCGAAGCCCAGCAGATAGCTCAGTTGCAGGTCGGTCAAGCCAAGGTCGCGCTTGACCGGCTCGACCAGCAGCGACATCACGCCATTGTTGAACTGAGCGCACATCTGCACGGCGGCCAGCACCCAGGCCGCGTAATACGCCTGCCGCAGCGACGGCCAGCCGATCGACTTCGAGCGGTTCCATACGGACAGCCCATTCAACACCCTGCCGACCAAGTGGTCGCTGCTGCTCGGGCATATCGTGCCGCCGGAAGGCGCCAACACCGAGCTCGTCGATCTGCGAGCTGTCTACGATGACTTGCCGTCGGAGATGAAAGCGCGGATCGGCAACCTCATGGTCGAGCACGACATGTTCCGGGCCCTGCAGCGCACTGGCGTCAGCTTTGGCGACGAGCAGATGCGCAGGAACTTTCCGGGCTGCGCCCACCCCCTGGTGCGTGACTCTGCAAGCGGGCGCAAGACGCTCTACCTGGGCTGGCATGCGGCCGGGATCGTGGGCTGGAGCGACGCGGACAGCCATGAACTGCTGGACCGACTGCTGGCCATCGCCACGCAGCCGCGCTATGTCTATTCGCACAAGTGGCGGCAGGGAGACCTGGTGATCTGGGACAACCGCTGCACCATGCACAGCGCCACTGCCTTCGACCGCTTCCGCTACAAGCGCGACATGCGCCGCACGACGATCAACGAGTATGGTCCGGAGGTCTCGACCGTCGCTGGCGGACGCCCCCCGGCAATGCAGAGGCCTTAGGGTCGCTCAGACTTTACGGAAGTGGCACGAAGGTGCCATAACGGCGCGCATAGTAGAGCAACGGGTCGCCTTCCCGGGCCCGCGCCTCCTCGACCAGACCAACGACGATCGCGTGGTCGCCGCTGATGAAAATCTGGCTGGTACGGCATTCGACGTGGGCCAGAGCGTGGGCAATCAGCGGCACGGGCAGAACCTGGCCGGACTGCAACTCCACGCCCGCGCCCTTGTCCGCACCCTTGACGGCAAAGCGCCGCGCAACATCGACCTGGTTCGCATCGAGCAGGCTGACACCGAATTCGCGGCTGGCAACGATCGACGGGTAGCTGCTGGCGTCATGCTGGATGGCGAACATCACCAGTGGCGGATCGAAGGACAGCGTCACGAACGAAGATACGGTGAGGCCCACCACCCCGTTGCCGGTACGGTCCCGTGTGGTCACGACCGTGACAGCGCCGGCCGCGGCACGCCCGATCCGCTGGAAGGTTTCACCTGAAATAGCCATGTTTGCTGCTCCCGGCCGGTCAAAGGTACCGGATGCCAGCCGGCGAAATCAGCCGCATGAAGCTGTCGGTCTGCTGAATGAACTCGAACACGCGCGACCGGAAGAAGGCGAACTGCATGCCGACGTCGATCCGTCCGCCCGGATCCCAGTTGTCCAGCGCGCGGACTTCCTCCTCGGTGAACCAGCCCACCTCCATCGCTTCCGGCGGAACCGCCGTGGCCGTGACGCGACCTGGCAGACGCGCGACGAACCCGCAGTGGACCTGGTTGAGTTGCGGCAGACTGATCACCGCGCTCGGCATGAGCACCCGCGGATCCAGCTCCACGCTCACTTCTTCGCGGACTTCCCGCACCGCAGCTGCCTCCAGCGACTCGCCGCTTTCAACGAAACCTCCCGGCGGCGCCCAGCAGCCGCGGTAAGGCGGCAGTCCGCGCCGCTGCAGCAGTACGCGATCCTCGGCGAACACTGCCACCAGCACTAGTAGCGACGGCCCGGACACCGCATCGATAACGCTGCCACCACAACCGGAGCAGCGCATGCGGGGTTCGCCGCGGCCGGAGCGCAACGACTCCCTGATCTGGCCCCCGCAGTAAGTGCAGTATCGAAGCTCGCTGGTCACGGTCCTTTTTCCGCAGGTGGCCCCGGCCATGGCGGCCAAGCATGACGCGGAGAATCGGGGGGCGCAATCTCACGGCAACGGCGGCAATCGTGCGCACTATTTTTCCCGCGGGTGAACCTTGCTAATTGCGAGCCGCAACACTCACCCCAGGCTTGACTGCCTCTTCACCTTGAATCGCTCCAACAGAATGCGGGACCGGTGATGCCAGCGCCAGACGTCCATCCGCTGCTGACGCGTCGCTACAAGACGTGGCTGGTTGGTGCGCTGCTGGCGCTCGGGGCACTGAACTTCGCGGATCGCGCGATACTTGCGGTACTCGCGCAGCCCATCAAGGAAGACCTGCTCCTCACCGATGCCGATCTGGGCATGCTGCAGGGGCTGGGATTCGCAATCCTGTACTCGGTGCTGGGACTGCCGCTGGGCTGGCTCGCGGAGCGTGTCAATCGCACCAGGATGCTGGCGGTCTGCGTGGCAGCGTGGTCGCTGATGACGGCGGCCTGCGGACTGGCGATCAACTTCGTGACCCTGCTGCTGGGACGCGTGGGCGTCGGCGTCGGCGAAGCGGGTTTCCAGCCTCTGGTCTCGTCGCTGGTGGCCGACCACTTCCGGGCCAACCGGCGCGCCTCCATCATTGCCATCGTCCTGCTCGGCTCGCCAATGGGCTTCCTGCTGGGCCAGTCGGTCGGCGGCTTTGTCGCCGCCAACTGGGGCTGGCGGGTCGCATTCTTCGCGCTCGGCGTACCGGGGTTGCTCGCGGCCCTGATCGCGTGGCTGACCTTGCGGGAGCCGCCGCGTGGCCTGGCCGACGGCGTGATCGCGAACGAGCCCCCGCCGCCGCTCAGGACAGTGTTCGTCACGCTCTGGGCCAAGCCGGCATTCCGTCATCTGCTGATCGGATTCACCATCGCCGGCTTCGCGATGAACTCTGTAGCAACGTTCGTATTGCCGTTCTACCTGCGGGGCTTCGACCTGTCATTGGCGAGTGTCGGAGTGATCTTCGGCACGGTCGCCTTCACGTCCAACGGCCTCGGCATGTTGCTCGGGGGGTTCGGCATCGACCGGCTGTCGCGACGCGATTTGCGCTGGCCGTTGTGGGGACCCGCGATCGGCATGGTGGTGGCCACGCC
>DATKBK010000308.1:0-3999 GCA_035514045.1 Steroidobacteraceae bacterium
GATCAGCTGGTGTGCCCTTCACCGTGCGATAGAACGGATTGACCGTCAGCACGGCATACCCGGCTTCGGCCAGGCGCGTGCCCATGCTGCGGAATGACGGGCGCAGGCCGAACACATCGGGCCATACCAGCACTGCCGCGGTGGCGCCGGCCGGATGCACGAAGTGCGCATCGCAGGTGCCATCGGGTGTCTTGATTTCAACTTCGGCCTGCGAAACCTCGGCGGCGCCAGCGACCCGCGGCAGCATTGCCATCAGGCCGGCACCCAGGCCCAGCGCGCCGAACTGCCGGCGGGACAGATCGTTGCCGCGGATGATGTCGTCACTCGAATCGTGTTCACACATGGCAGATTCCCCGGTTTGACAAGCTTGGGACCGCCGATTCTAGGCCAATTTCACGTAAGCCTTTCCACATCACGCAAAGTGGGGAACAGCCGCATCCACAGCAGGGCCACCAGCACGCTGCCCACGCCGCCGATGACCACCGCGGGCAGCGCTCCCCACCAGAACGCGGTAACGCCGGCACGGAACTCGCCCAGCTGGTTCGAGGCACTGATGAACAGATAGTTGATCGCGCCGACCCGGCCGCGCATGGCATCGGGCGTGGCCACCTGCACCAGCAGGTTGCGGATCACGACGCTGATCTGGTCGGCCGCGCCCATCACCACCAGCGCGGCCAGGGACAGCCACAGTTCAGTGGAGACGCCGAACACCACGGTGGCAACACCGAATACGATCACCGACTGGAACATGCGCATGCCCACGCGTCGTTCAAAGGGGCGGCGCGCGAGGAGGGCAGTGGTGACCAGCGCGCCGGCGGCCGGCGCCGAGCGCAGCAGACCCAGGCCCATCGCATCCGTGTGCAGGATGTCCCTGGCGAAGATGGGCAGCAACGCCGTGGCGCCGGCCAGCAGCACCGCCACCAGATCCAGCGATATCGTGCCAAGGATGGTGGGATTGCCGCGAATGAAGTGCACACCGGCCAGTTGCGCGCGCATCGTGGCCGGTGGGACAGCGGTGGTCCGGGCCAGCGTGGGCAGCGCACCGTTGAAGAAACCGCCGAGCAGCCAGAATGCCGCAATGACTGCGTAACAGGTGCCCGGCGAGAGCACGAACAGGAAGCCGCCCACCGCGGGACCCGCAATCGTGGCCAGCTGCCACGAGCCAGCGGACAGCGCCATGGCCTGCTGCAGTTGGCCCAGCGGCACCAGGTTGGGCAGCATGGCGCCGGTGGCGGGGCGCTCATAGGCCGAAACAGCGCCGAACAGTGCTGCTGCCAAGTAGATGTCGAACACCGTGATCGAGCCGCTGTAGCTGCGCCAGGCCAGCCATGCTGCCGTGCAACCCTCCAGCCACTGGCAGATCTGCACGATGCGCTTGCGGTCGTGGCGATCTGCCGTGCTGCCGCCATGCAGTGCCAGCAGCAGCGCGGGCACGAATTGCACCAGGCCGACCAGGCCCAGGTGCAGCGGGCTGCCGGTGATGTCGTAGACCTGCCACCCCACCGCCACCGCGACGATCTGGCGCGCGAAATAGGAGCACAGCCGGCCGTTGAAATAGAGCAGGAAATTGCGCTGGCGGAACAGTTCCTGGTCGACTTTGGACAAGCGGGAGGGTCGGCAGCGCGGGTGGGACGTAAGATTACCGCATCACGGGTAAACTAAACGGCCCTGACCGGCAGGAGCCTCCCATGCGTGCATTCAAGATCATCGGCATCGTCTTCGGGAGCCTGGTTGCCCTGGTGCTGCTGGCCGCAGTGGCCGTGCTGTTGCTGGTCGATCCGAACGATCACAAGGACCGCATTTCCGCGGCGGTGCAGAGATCCACCGGGCGCGCGCTGACGCTGCCCGGGGAGCTGAAGCTGTCGCTGTTTCCCTGGATCGCGATCGAGACCGGCGCGGCTACGCTGGGTAATCCGCCGGGTTTCGGCACCGAGCCCTTTCTCTCGCTGGAACGCGCCAAGCTGTCGGTGAAGCTGATCCCGCTGCTGCAGAAGCAGCTCGAGGTGGGTCGCATCGAAATCGATGGCATGGACCTCAGGCTGCGGCAGAACGAGGCGGGCAAGGGCAACTGGGAGGAGTGGGGCAACCCGGAAGCCACAGCCGAAGGTGGATCGCCGCGCACTACCACGGGACTGGACCTGGCGGGCATCGTCATTACCGACAGCCGCATTGCATTCAAGGATCTGGTGGCCGATGCGCTGGAAATGGAGATTGGTCGCATTGCGCCCGGCGTTGCCATTCCAGTTTCGATGCAGACCATGCTGATCACGGCGCCGGGCGAGCAGCCCCTGCCGCTGCACGCGGACTTCGGGCTGACACTCGACCTGGAACAGCAGCGCTACCAGCTGGCCGACCTGGCGCTGGGCGGAAGCCTGCAACCCACGGGCGCGCCGAAGGCGCTGGAGTGGAGCTTCGACACACCGGCAGCCGATCTTGATCTGATGGCGCAGTCGCTGGCCCGGACGGCCTTCACCGCACGCTTCGGCGACGCCAGCCTGCTGGGCCAGATCGAGGGTGCGCAGCTGGTCGATGCCCCTGCGCTGAAGGGCATCTTCAAGCTGTCGGAAGTCGCACCGCGCGAGCTGATGCGGCAGTTCGGCATCGAGCAACCCGCGACGCGCGACGCGTCGGTGCTGGCGAGTCTGGCCGTGCAGGGCGCCTGGTCCTGGCAGGAGCAGGTGGCGCGCCTGACCGACCTTGCCGTGACGCTGGATCAGTCGAAGCTCACTGGCCGGTTCGCCTATGACACGCGCAACAGCGGCATGGACTTCGCGCTGGACCTGGATCGCATCGACCTGGACCGCTACCAGCCACCGCCCACCGAAAAAGGAACCGCCAGCGAGCCCATCGAGTTGCCCGTCGATCTGCTCAAGCCGCTGCGTGCCAGGGGCTCGCTCAACGTGGGCGAGATCAAGGTCGGTGGCGCGCGGCTGACGCAGCTGTCGGCCGGTGTTGCCATCGCCGATGCGGTGGCGCGCTTCGGGCCGGTGAAGGCGCAGCTGTACGGCGGCACTTACCGTGGCGACATTGGCCTCGACATGCGTTCCGGGGTGCCGCTGCTGAGCATGGACGAACACATGCAGGGCATCGACATCGCGGCGCTGATGAAAGACTACGTCGACAGTCAGCGGCTGTCGGGCACGGGCAATCTCGACCTGGTGCTGACCGGGCGCGGCAGCAGTGGCGATGACCTGCTCAAGACGCTCGATGGCAGGATCGGTCTGGACCTGCAAGGCGGCGCGGTCGAGGGCATCGACGTGTGGCACGCCATCGCGCAGGCGCAGTCGGTGCTCAGGGAGCGCCAGCTGGCCGATACCGCCAACACCAGGCGCACCGCCTTCGATACCTTCAGGGCCAGCGCCACCGTGAAAGAAGGCGTGGCCACGACCAATGACCTGGTCATTGCCTCGCAGCTGCTGCGTGTCACGGGCGCCGGCAGTACCAACCTCGTCACGCAGGCGCTGGATTTCACCGTCAACGCCACGGTGCTCAAGGCGCCGCCCGGCGCCGATGCCGACATCGCCGAGCTCGAACGCCTGACCATCCCGGTGAAGATCACCGGCAGCCTCACCGAGCCGAAGATCCGGCCGGATCTGGCGGGAATGGCGAAGGAGCGGGTGAAACAGGAGATCGACGAGCGCAAGGACGAGGTGAAGCAGGAGATCGAGGAGCGCCGCGAGGAGCTGGAAGAGAAGGTCCGCGACAAGGTCGAGGACCGGCTGAAGGACCTGCTGAACCGCTAGATCGGCCCGCGGCGCCGGCTAGCGCAGCTGGCTGTCCTTGCTGCCGCGGCGGTTGTAGCCGGCCACCGGGCCTGCTTGCGCATCCGCGGCTGTCTGACAGGGCAGGCACAGTCGCACGCCTGGCAAGGCCGCGCGGCGCGGCTCCGGGATGGCCTCGCCGCAGTCCGCGCATTCACTGAGGCTTTCGCCAGCCGGCAGCTGGCTGCGGGCGCGCTGAATGGCGTCCTTCACGGTGGCGTCGATCTGCTCCTGGACG